>JAGQPO010000776.1 GCA_020426665.1 Planctomycetales bacterium | reverse complement strand
CGATTCTCCGGTGACGCGTGCGACGCTCCTTTTGCGGCTGCGCGATCCAAATGACCACGCGGCGTGGAGTGATTTTTTGCGTGACTACGGTCCGATGTTGTACCGGTTCGTGCGCAGTCGGGGGCTTCAGGATGCGGACGCAGCCGACATTGTGCAGGATGTTTTCCGGCGAGTCGGTTCGGCGATCGGACGGTTAGATTACGACAAGGAAAAAGGCGGATTCCGGGCGTGGTTGTTCACGATTACCAGAAACCGGCTGTACACGTTTTTCGAAAAACGAAAAAAGGACGGCCCCACCGGGAACGATACAGATCAGTTGAAATTGTTGTCTCAGGCTGCTGACGATCAAAACGAACTCAGCGAGCAATGGGAATTGGAGCACCTTCGTTCGCTTGCGGGCATTGCGATGAAAACAGTTGAAGAAGACTCGGATCCAAAGACCTGGTCTGCGTTCCGGATCACTGCCGTCGAAGGCCGACCGGCCGCGGAGGCGGCGAAAGAATTGTCGATGAGCACTGGCGCAATTTATGTCGCGAAGAGTCGAGTAACGGCGCGGTTAAGGGCAGAGATCGAAAGACTGGAAAATGAAGGTGATTTTTAATGACCGTCTCAACATGTCCCAGTCCGGCTGAACTCGCGGCGTTGGTTGATGGCACGATGTCGGATTCGGAAATCGACGTTGCAACCGAGCACATCGGGCAATGCACTCGGTGCCAAGGCTTGCTTGAATCCGTTGCCTTGCCGGAAAGCGGTCCCATCGAAGCACTGGTCGGGAAGGATGCCGCACCGCCTCCGCCCGGCGATTCGGCGTACTGGCGTGTGATTGAAGAGGTGTCCAAACAGTTCCCAGGCGACGACACGCCCAACATTGACGTGAGGGAAACGATTGCTCCGGCCCAAGTGAACCTCGCCCACGAGAAATCTGCCAAACACGTCGAAGTCAATTTAATTCGGGACGGATCAAACCCAGACGTCACGCCAACCATCGAAGCGTCCAGTTCCGTGGCGCTGCCGTTTCTAAAAAAATCAGATGACCCGGCTTATATCGGACGCTTGCATCACTTCGAAGTTTCGCGAGTGATCGGTCGCGGCGGAATGGGGATCGTTTTGGAAGCGTTTGATACTCACTTGCAACGTGTCGTCGCCATCAAGGTACTCAATCCCGAGTATTCCAAGAACGATGTGGCCCGCCAACGATTCTGCCGCGAAGGCCGCGCGGCTGCCGCGATCTCGCACGAACACGTCGTCGCCATGTACCAGGTCGCGCGCGAAGACGAAGGCGAGGTTGCGTTCCTGGTGATGCAATACATCGAAGGCGTGACGCTAGAGAAATACTTGCAGGACAAGCAACCGCTGCCGCCCGGCGATGCGGCTCGCATTGCAATGCAAATCGCCGCGGGTTTGTCGGCGGCACACCAGCGAGAGATGGTTCACCGAGATATCAAGCCGGCCAATATCTTGATTGAATCCAGTACGGGCCGAGTCAAGTTGACGGACTTTGGTTTGGCGCGGGCGACCGACGACGTTCGATTGACGAAAACCGGGATGGTCACCGGAACACCGTTGTATATGTCTCCAGAGCAGGCCACCGGCGCGAAAGCTGATGAACGCAGCGATCTGTTCTCGTTGGGCGCAGTGCTTTACGAAATGCTGACCGGCGGATCTCCGTTTGAAGCACCATCGATCGTCGGGGTGATGAAGCGGATCATGGATGAAACGCCAAAGCCACCGGCAAAAATGAATCCAAAAGTACCAGCGGCAGTGTCGGAATTGACGATGGCATTGCTGGATAAGAATCCCGCGCGACGCCCGGAATCGGCGGCGCTGGTGGCCGAAACCTTGGCTGAGATCCTGGCCGGATTCGGTCCGATCTCACCTTTGCATGTTCCTTCGGTCGGCGTGACCCATGGCAAGACCCGCCGGACGGGTTCACATCGGTTGGTTTCCCAAGCCGCATTCCGCGCCGCCTGGGCCGCCGGTCTGATCGGCGTCGCCAGCTTGATCGGCGCGATCGTCTTTCTGGCGGCGCGGCCCGAGTCATCGGTTGTTAACGAGATCGATGATGGACCCGATTTTCCATCGGTTGTCCTGGCGGGAAATCCGGGCACTGTCTGGGCCGTCGACTTTGATCCGACAGGCGAAAAAGTTGTGACCGCCATCGAAGACGGCAGCGTCCGCTTGTGGGATATCAAACAGCAGAAGGTATTACGAAGTTTTGATGCTCATCGCGGAATCGTTTGGATGATTCAGTATCATCCGACGAAGTCGATCATCGCGACAAGCGGCAACGATGGGATGGTCAAAATATGGGATTCCGATTCAATGGAGTTGTTGCAGGAATGGGATGCACACAGCGCCGTTCGAAAAATCGCATTCTCGCCGGACGGGACGCGAATCGTTGCCGGTGATCAGGATGGAGTGATTCACACGTGGCACATCGATTCCGGGCAACCGTTGGCGTCGGTCACGCAACCGGGAGCAATTTTCGGAGTGGACTGGTCGGCCGATGGTCGGTTGATCGCGTCGGTCGGCAGCGACAAGATGGTGCGAGTTTGGGACGCGGAAACGTTGGAACCACGGCAAACACTGCACGGACACCAAGGTCCGATTTACAACGTCGCGTTTGCGCCGTCAGGGTCCCGGTTGGCTACGGTAGGTTGGGGCAAAGGGATTCACATCTGGGACACCGCGACGGGATTGGAAGAGCGACAACTCGAAGGCAGTAGCGGAGACAGCTGGAGCGTGGCCTTCTGTGCCGACGGCACCCACGCGGTGGTCGCCAGTCAGGACGGTAAGTGCCGTATCTGGGATTTAGCCGACGGAAAGTTGATTGCGTCGTTGTCGGGACACAACTCCGCCGTTCACAACGTTTCGTTGGACCCGGTCGGATTCCAGATTGCCACCAGCGGTCGAGACGGCACCGTGCGAATTTGGGATTTGAGTTGCCTGAAAGATTAGCTGTTACCGGCGTCGCTCTCGTCGCAGTTCCCACCTGCTTTGGATCAAAGAGAATCTACCGCATGCCGCCCCATGTCGGCTTGTCCGACATGAGCACACGTTTTGCTCTTAGAAAAAGCGTTAATTTGGTCATCGCCTCTCCTCGCCGGTTTTCCCGGCAGGAAGCGAAGTCGTCTCAATTTGGCCGGCGCAGGTCGATCTCGAACCACAGTGACCGCATTGCAGGGAACTTCGAGCGACTGCGAACGAAAAAAGGGGAAAGGGGTAGTTTCGGCAAAACTTCTTCCTGCCGTGGGCTCGTAGGCGGGGCTTTGGAATTGATATGGGCATTCACTCAACACGGTCCAATGAAAACTACCCCTTTCCCCTTTTTGAAAACTACCCCCTTCCCCTTTTTGGTCGCGAGGAGCCGGCCAGGGAGTGTCTGGCGACATTGCGTGTTATGATTGAAAAGGCTTTAGTGATGCCGGTTGCGAGCCAGGACAAGTGGCGCCAATGCGATGCGACTGTATGGAATCAGTGCGGCGATCGCGGCGATGCAGTGCCACAGGTATACATTGGCGCTGGGGATCAGTTTCCAAACGATTGTCGCGCACAGGATTGTTGCCAACGCATAGCCGACCATCAGTAGGACCAGCGACCTTGGTTGTGTCAGTCTGGACCGATACAGCATCGCGGACGCAATAGCGACAATCACTAGCTTCGCTGCCAAAATCCATGGTAAATAAACAGGCAGTTCGGCGATCCATTCCCAGGCGGCCTCGCTCCACGCGTCCCAGTTGGGGAACCGCATGAATCGAACTAGCAAGTAGCTGAGAATCACAAATGCGATTCCAAACTTGATGGCGACGCTCCAGATGACGTGGCGTGGATTGCCGGTTGCGTGTGCCATTGAGTTCCACGTCGTTTGACGGATTACCAAAATCAGAGCGACGATCGATATCGCAAGCCCGATTCGCCACCCCGAATCGGGGACGGCGTAGTGCGCACTGATGCTCTGATCCCATTGACCAAAGCCGTCACGACTGGCCCCCGTGAAATGCCAGATTGTCATCACCAAAGGGACGCCCGATAGAGAAGCGAACCAGATCGCAGTCGTAAAACATTGGCGAGTCCAGGCAAGCGTCGACGAGGGAATCGGGGCGACCGCGAGCAGGCTGGGCAGAAACTTGCCATCACGGCTGGCGATCATCCACTCGTTCAGGAAGATCGCTGGGAACATCAGCATCAGCCCGAGTCCGACCATGGAATCGACTGCAACGCTGTTGCACGCCGACCAAAACAGGACAATCAAACACCAGCTTGCCAAGACGATCTTGGCACCCCCACCGGTTAGCTTGGAGAGATCGTATTTCAAGACGGCCGCCAAGGGCGAAACCTTTGCGGCGTGCCTGTAGGTCAAATGGGATGCGACGTGCGGCGTCGACGAACCGTCGGCTTTTGCATCCGACGCGAGCCAGGAATGCGATTCTTTGATTTGTCCACTGACATTCATTCTCGCCAATCGAACGGCTCGAAGACAAAGACCCGTTAAGACAACGTAGGTCGAAAGCGCGATGATCGAAACAATCGTGACCGATGTTGCATCGGTCGGCATGTCGGATTGCTTGTTGGCAAACGCAAACGACACGGACATGACCATCCAGGCGTATGCGGGGACAAACAAAATCGCGATCAACACGAGGCGTGTGTGCGGTCCACGAAACGGATGCCAAGTGACCAGGCACGCGAGAATAAACAGAGATCCAAGGCCGATCGCCGGAATGAACCAGCGTTCCGGAGGTGTTCCAAAGATTGCAGTCGTTCCTGCAATCGAACTACAGATCACCAGTACCCAGATTGTTTTCAACGCAATCGGGACGGCGGCAAGTTTCCAACTCTTGATCGGCGTCCGCAGCAGCCAAGGCATGTAGCCCGTTGCCGCGCTATTGAAATCATATGATTCGGTGAAATCAAACAGCCCAAACGTGATGCCGATCAGTGGTAGCGACATCATGATCGCCATTGCCGTAACGACAGCTGCCTGCCGCGGGGCTCCTTCGGACGCTCCTTCAATGCCGGCAAGCGAGTAAATAACAATCGCCAAATGCATCACCACAAAATACAGGATCGCGAGTCGGATCGCAGTCCTTGATCGGGCAACCGATAGTCGTGCAAGCGAAATGATTTCAGACATTTTGCACGCCCTCGGCATCGGAGGTTTTTTCCACCGTGTGACTGACTCGGACACGCCCGGCAAACCATCGATGGACGGTAGCGGGCTGGTGTCGGATCAGCTCCCACCGAACTCCCCGCGACTGAAAAATTGTCTCTGTCGTCGCCGAATGGACCTCACTATCGATCAGCACGGACCACTCGGTGTTGCCGCCGGCTGCGCCGAAAGCCCCCGTGATTTCCGGAGGGCGAGTCGACGGAGCGTCGGAGCAGTAAAAACATTCGACGTAACGCTCCGGCAGATCTTCGGCGGTGATTGTTTCCAGCAGTTTCCCTTGGTGCAGCAACGCGATGTGGTCGCACACGCGATCGATCTCATCGAGCAGGTGGCTGGAGAACAAAACCGTTCGCCCTTCATCGGCAACCGTGCGGATAATCGCTTCCAGGATGTCGGCACGCGCGATCGGATCAAGTCCACTGCTGGGTTCATCCAAGATCAACAACTCGGGGCGATGAGCAATCGCCGACAGCAGCGCCGCGCGGGCCCGACCGCCTTTAGAAAGTGATTTCAGTTTGGCCTCGGTTGACAGTCCAAACATTTCACACAACTCCGCAGCATAGCGGTCCGACCAGGTCGGATAAACGCTGCGACAGAAGCTGAGCAAATCGCTGATCCGCATCCACTTGGGCAGCGAATCCTCTTCGCTCATGTATCCGATTTTGGCGAGTAGTTTCTCCGGTTCGACGGTGGGGTCCTGGCCGAGCACGGTGACCGATCCGTGCAACGCCCGCATCGAACCGATCAGATGCTGAATCAGCGTCGTCTTCCCTGCCCCGTTCAAGCCGACCAGTCCGAAAACAGAACCGCTCGGAATTTGTAAACTGACGTGATCAAGTGCCAGCGTTCCACGAAAGGACCGCGAAAGCGAATCGACACAAGCGGCGTATTGATGCTGTGACGTCATTGGCGTTGTTCCTTCAGGTCGAGGGCTTGGTGGCGTGATTGAATCAATTCATCGAGTTCGGCGGCGTCGGCGCCCAGGTGTGCAGCCAGCACCAAAAGCTTGTCGATCTCCGGTGTCAGCATGGTTTTGCGACGCGCCCGGGTGATCTTTCCTGAGACTTCGGCGACAAATGTTCCCGTCGTTCGTCGCTTTTCCACCAAGCCTTCGTGTTCCAACTCGCGATAGGCTCGTGCGATGGTGTTCGGGTTGACCTTCAGTGACTCGGCTAGCCCGCGGATGGTCGGAAGTTCGTCACCCGTTTTCAGCTGTGACGACAGAATCCGGAACCGGATCTGTTCGACGATCTGCTGGTAAATCGGCACGGCGCCGGATTGGATTTGAATCAGCATTTTTGCACCTTTGTATTAATTCAATGATACAAGGCGGCGGTGTGGTGTCAAGTCGTTTTTCGCCGCGGGGATTTGGGGCATCGTTGCGGCCCTCGGGCGGTCAAGACGCCACGTGCGGTGGCTGATCGTTGGGGTCGGATTTGCACGCTGGTGTTTTTATGTTGTGTTTCGCGCCGGGTTTCGGTGATCGCCCGCGAGATTTAGACTGTGGGTTCAGCCGGCGTCGATCGACACCGGCTAGACGAACCACCACCTTTCAGCGATCCCTGGCATGTCATCCGACGATTTAACGCCTGATTCATCCGGTCCCGGCCAGCCCGGCGAGCCGCAGCCTAATCCACCGTTGCGCGCCCGAGTGCCTGATCATGTTGCCGGAGGCACGTTCAGCACCGGCGCGATCGTGATGACGGGGCCCAGCGAGTACATCGTCGACTTTTTGCAAACGATCGGGCGTCCACACAAGGTTGCGGCGCGGGTTGTGATTCCCCATCCGGTGATGCCGCAATTTATCGAAGCATTGACGACGAATTTGGATTTGTATCGCAATCGGTTTGGCGATCCGGTATCGCCGCAGCCCCAGCCGCCCAACCCGGATGTCCGCCGCCCGAGTCCTCAGGAGATCTATGACGACCTGAAGATGCCCGATGAAGTGTTAAGTGGGACGTATGCCAATGGTGTGATGATCGGTCACGGTGCGACCGAGTTTGGCCTGGACTTTTTGACAAGTTTCTTTCCGCAGTCCGCTGTCAGTGCGCGCGTGTTTGTCGCCGCCGGTCAGGTACCTCGGTTGCTTGAATCGTTGAAAGGAGCGGTTCGTCAATTCGAGCAGCGTCGTCTGGGAAACCCGCCACCGGCAAGCCCGCCTCCGGTTGCACCTCCGCAGCCTCCCACAAGCTCTCCGCCGGATTCACCATCGGGTTCGCCGCCCGACACGCCACCGGATTCGCCATCGGCTGGTCCCGAAACCGGGGAAGGTCAATAGGTGCCATCCGCTTTGCGGCCAACCACACTCTCCTTCTGGACGATTCATGTAGATGGCGATTTCCGACGATTTACCGTTGATGCGTGGTCTGGCAAAGGCTGCAATTCCCGGCGATTTACCGTTGGTGCTGGCCAGTGGTTCACCGCGTCGCGCGCAATTGTTGCGTGCCGCTGGGTACACGTTCACGATTGATCCGGCTAGCGATGACGCGGAGTGTGGCGTGTGCAGCCGCGAAACGGCGCCCGAACTGGTCGCCCGTTACGCGTATCGCAAGGCGCAAAGTGTCGTGGGCCGACATCGTCAAGCGATGGTGTTGGCTGCCGATACGGTTGCTGCGTGCAATGGTCAGATTCTGGGTAAACCACATGATGAAACACACGCTGAAGAAATGTTACGGACGCTCAGTGGCCGCCGTCACGATGTGTACACCGGTGTTTGCCTGTGGTCGCCGGGAAAGTCACAATGTGTCGTCGACGTTGTGCGAACTGAGCTGCAGATGGCGACTCTGTCGGACCAGATGATCCGCGATTACCTGGAAACATTGCTGTGGGAAGGCAAGGCGGGGGCGTTTGGTTATCAGGACGGAAACGACTGGATCCAGATTGTCGGCGATGGCAGCGAAAGCAACGTTGTCGGCCTTCCTATGGAGCGGTTAAAAGAATTGCTGGAAAATTTTCACTCACTTGCCGAAATGATAGATACGACAAAATCGGAAGCGCCTACTTCAAACGAGTGAGTTTTGCTAAAGTTTGCGGGCAGCATGCCGATGGCCGACATCGACTCTCACCGAATGGTCCGAATTGATGCTTCAAAGCTCCAAAAATCAACACTCCGCTTTGCAAATTCGACGCAATTCTTTCTTGCTGGCGATGTCGATAGTCGTCGCCTGTTTTGCTAGCGGATTGAATTCGACTTTTGCACAATCATCGACCGCCCAGTCATCCGACAACGAGAACTGGGCTGAAAAGATGTTCAAAACGACCAGCTACGATTTTCGCACAGTCGGTCGCGGTGCAAAGTGTGAGTATCACTTTGAATTCACCAACCTGTACCAGGAAGACATTCATATTGCTGCGGTCCGCTCAAGTTGCGGATGCACGACGCCGACGGTCACCGCCGACACCCTGAAGACGCATCAACAGGCTTCGGTGGTAGCGACGTTCAACACCAGCACCTTTGTCGGCCAGAAGTCTGCCATCGTCACCGTCGTGATCGATCAGCCGTCCTATGCCGAGGTGCAGTTGAAAGTAAGCGGCTTCATTCGAACCGATATCACGTTCGACCCGCCGGAGGTCGCGTTCGGTGAAATCGCATCGGGTTCGGAGACCTACCAAGACATCGTGATCACGCATACCGGCAACAGCAATTGGCAAATCACCGACGTCCGTAGTCACTGCGATGACTTGGAAGTTCAACTGGCCGCGCCACAGAGGTCGCCGGGGATGGTTCGTTATCGGATGCGTGTCAACGTGCTGAAATCGATGCCCGAGGGCGACGTTCGCGAGCGATTGACATTGATCAGTAACGATGCAGATTTTCCGACCACGGAAATGTCCGTCAACGGACGCATCCGACCTTCGTTAAGCATCTCGCCGTCGGCGGTCAGTTTCGGTACGGCCAATCCCGGCGCCACGGTTGAAAAGCGGTTAGTGGTTCGCGGCGACGAACCGTTCGAGATCACGGATGTTCTGTGTGCCGATTCACGGTTCGAGTTCGTCACGCCGAGTGGCAGCAAGAAACTTCATTTTGTAACGTTGCGATTCAACGCCGGTGACAAGGCCGATCGCGTCGGTCAAGAAATCCAAATCAACACCGATCTGAAAGGCGGCAAATCAGTCACCTGTGTCGTCACCGGGGTCATCAGCGGTTGAGTCAAGTTCGACCCGTTCGAATTGTTTTCCGTCGAACACGAAATCGAGTTGGCATTCCTTCGCAATGTGTTTGTTATGAATCCACTGCGTGATTCGCATGCCTAAGATTCTTGTTGATTCGTCGTAATCAAATCGCGCGTCGACGGCGCCGTCGGTATTGCCACCGCCGTCGACGATAGGAAACAAATTGAAGTTCGTTTGGCCTGTAGGGCAACTGCCCCAAACTTTGATGTGCACGTCGAACGTCGGGATGCCAAAATAATCGGTATAGGCGACGACGACCAATTCTTGATCGACAGTCACAGGATCTTTGTCGTCTGCTTGGCAGGTCGCCGAGAAATAGGTGTTGTGCGGACCCGAAAAGCCAGAACGTCCCGGTTCCCAGTCGATGGTGTCCCATGATAGCGTCATTTGACGGCCATTAACCGATACTCTTTCCGAACTCGCGTCAATCGAACGGCATCGGTGAAGCCACTGAATCGCGCCAAGAATAACCGCGATCGCCGAGGTGAAGATCGCCAGATGTCGCAATGAAAACTTCATTTATCCACCAATTTCACCAATCGGAATCGTTGACTCATTGCGATAAAAGTAAGGCACGTCGATGCGTGTTCCCGGATCCCCGCCGTCGATCGGCGCGACGCGCCAAATTTCTTTGCCGCCCAGTGACATCCAAACCTCTCGCGTGGTGAATCGCGCCGGAAAGTACACCCACTTCAATTCGCCGTTCATCCGGCGCGCTTCGAGCAACAAGAACACTTCCGGGTCGGTTCCCGAACTTGAGACAAACGTAAACAGCGCGCTATCGATCACGTCGCTGCTTCCTGCGGCTTCCCTCGCAATTGGCTGTGGTAGCAATCGAAGCGATGGCTCGACGTTGTCGCCGGTAACCTGCATCCCGACGGAAAACTGTCTCGCCAGGCTACGCAATTGCACCAGTCGACGCGCGGCGGTCGGGGCCGGATTGGGCGCACCCGGAATCTCTCGGAATCTGGTTTCCGATGTGGGCGGAGTCCAAGTGACCGACGGCGCAAGTTCGAACTCTTTGATCGGCTCGTCTGCCAGAGAATGGAATTCCTGGAACACTTTTAGTAAGTCACCGACTTGTTGTGATCCGACGCATCCGACAACTTGAATTCGACCTTTGCCGGACCAGACAAACACGTCTCCCGACCACCCGCCCAGACCGGACCACGACATCACTGGATTTTCGGTGACCTCCAGTCTTGTCGACTGATCGTCTGAAGCCACCAACTTCAACGCATTCGCTTTTGATCGATAATGTTTCTGACGCAACCGGGCGTCCGTGTCGGAGGAGGTCGCTTGTGGAGTCTGTGCCGCGACCTGGCACGGCGTCGTTTGAGACAGAATCGCAACGACAATTATTCCACAGGTTGCGAAGAAGGGCTTTGTGCTCATTTGCTACACACAGCATGAAGACGCGGACTAGAATAGACTTGATGTCTAGTCTAGTGATCCTGGGCGAAAGGTCAAACCGTACGCAACGGATTAGACGCGGAGAGGTGCATT
>JAGQPO010000775.1 GCA_020426665.1 Planctomycetales bacterium | reverse complement strand
CGTGAACTGAGTGCTCAACCAAGTGGGGAAGTATTTGCTCGATTTCCCCAACACCTGACGTATCCAGCACGATTGCCTTGCGCGCTGCAAGTCGTTCGATCAGTGTCTGCGCCCGCTCTGGGCGGGTTAGGGGGTCGCCTCCTGTTATGACAGCAACCATCGACGGGATAAGCGATGCGGTCGCAGCGACATTTTCTAGGTCATCTTCACTCTCGCCGTGTCTGAAGTCTTGCATCAAGTCATCGGCGTGGCAATAGACGCATTTCAGAGGGCAGAACGCGGTTGCAAAGCAGTTTAGAACCAACGGTTCAGGCGATGTAACTATTTCACGAAAATTGCCAATAAATGAGGGCCCCGAATATGAAATTTCTCTTGTCGCGGGGCCTCTGGTATGGCAGATGCCCAGCTTGGCCAGTCTACTGTATGCGTTCTTCGATGACTTTGGGGCCTCGACCCATGTATGCGAAATTCCACTCGCAAGTTCATAAGCATTTTTGTCGAGGGCAAAAAAATCATCTCGGTGAGGTACATATGCGAATCCGCCAAAAGATTCGCGACGAAAACGAACACGAGAGTTGCTACGAACTTCCATTTATTCAGCTCTTCGATGGTTTCTTGAATGCAAGCCACCATTCCTGCTGGGCAAGCCCGTAGAGGCCCTTTGACGATGACTTTCTTACGTACCCGATGTGTTGGCGAATGACTTTTCTTTCGCAAACAGTTTCAGTCAAACCCGAGTCTGCACTCGTCAAAACACTAGAAACCAGCCGGCCTGCTTGAAAGAGCACATCTTTCCGTGTTGTATCGCGAATGAAGACGAGCATGGTTCCGCCGACACGTAGTTTTCGAGCGAGAATTCGCATTCCGGCAGCAAGCGTGACGGCATAGTTCCTAAAAAATGGATAGTAGTAGATGTCACTATACTTCGTTGGATCATCTCGGATCTCACTTAGCGACGATCTTACATAAGCGGGGAGAAGCTTTTCTTCCTCGGAGAAATCTATTCCCTCAACGACGGTCGTTCCAATTTGACTAAGACGCATTTCATCAGGATTAGCTCCGCTCATAGTAGCTAAGACCTGAATCTCGGGAGCCCACATACGCGTGTAATCAAGCCGATTCGCATATGGTGGGGACGTTATTATCCACGGTGATTTACGGGACCGACCGAGATTTCCTTGAGCAACATTCATTAGCTCAATGTTGAGACTGCCGCTAGTACTGTTTCTAATACGTTCGTTGCCCTCAGCCGTTTGTTCAGCATACTCATTCCATTTCGCGAGTGATTTTTCGAGGGGTTTCACGATCCGATAGCTTCGTGCCACACCACCAGGCTTCAGCCATGTTACGTTATCAGAGGTTCGAAAGCAGGCGATATCTCGAGCGGCCAAAATTGCAATAGCCGCGCCGAATCTCGCGTTGAGATCGTCGCTCCAAAACGTTGAGTTTGAGTCAAAAGGATTTGAGAAGAGACCAATACCTATCATAGAGGCGTAGTCATGTAGATCGGTAGCGATGCTCGGGTCGATCCAGCCCTCCACAATGCGTGATGGGGGTTTTCGACGTCGCTTTGACGATAGCCTCGCAATCACCTCTTGGAGCCAACGGGTGAGGGTCCTCCGTTTCCGAATTACGGACGGGTCTCGTAAACTTGCCATCGCCAGAGTTGCAGGATTTAGGTCTCCCAATGTAACATTTGCACCCTCCCACGAGAGTTGTGAAAGTGCGTAACCCTGGCCGGCCATCGGATCTAAAATCGATTTGCCGCTTACTTGCCCAAGCATTTCTCGAATGAAGTCTTCCTGGCTATTTGTGTATCCTCCGTACGCCCTACTGTAGAAAGGATATTGGGTTGTTAATGCATTTGCCATTTCATTGCCGGTTAGATGTGCCGAAATAGTCTATCGTCGACCTCACGCGCAAGGTCCACGATTAGCTTCGCAGGGTCCACATCGGATTCCATCTCAAATCTTTTCAAAAGAGTGGTTTTTGATTCGACAAAGTCAGGTAGGGCCACACATCCGTTAATTAGCCAAGGAACGACGCGACTTTTATCCTGCCATCCAGATGTATCTGGGTTTTCTAGGACGTCGGCTCGCAGGAAAGATGTAACATCCTCTTGGCACTCCCAGCCAAGATCTGTGAATGACATGTGTAGTGGGGCTTCGCCCAAGCTAGGAATGTATAGATGCCCTACTTGCCTTTCTCCTTCAACTATCCAGTCTCTCCACGCCTTCCAAAGTGGTCGCTCGTCAATCCCGCCGAGCGTGATGATCGCTCGGTCGGGAAACTGCTTTTCGACTTGCGCAAGGCAAGACCAAACCATCGCAGGAGTTAGTAGTCGTCGTGGTCGCCGCTCTCTTAGGTTGCCAATTGAAATGTCGTCATGTTCTCCGGGGCGCAAGATCTTTGCTATCCGAAGAACTTCAACCATTTTTTGTTCGCTAAGCCCTAGCCATTTCTGTACATGTTCCCACGCGTCGGATGAGCTTCCCTCAATCATCTCTGAGAATCTTCTTTCCTCAAAGCGGTCTTCAACACCCACACGTTTGCACCATCTTCGGATCGTAGAGAAGAACGAGTCGGGCTTGTGGTCCTGCTTCCCGAGGTCATCAAGGCATAGCACAACTTCTCCTCCAACCATGATAATTGCCGCTGCCGCAAATGTCTGAACCGCATGGATGGGAGTAGGTGTGCGAAGTCGAACAGGCCAGTACACGACTGGCGGGCACTCGCGAAATGAGAAAGTTTCCCAAACAAATCCAAAGTTCTCTTTAAGACTATTGAATGTGTCCTGCAGTGTGTCGAGCTTTATGGTGTGAGTTGTGAGCGAACATCCTCGAAGGGGAGACGTTGCCAAAAGGCCAGGAGGCGAAAACCCCGCAATCGTTTTTCCGGGTCCTGCAACGCCAACATCGAGCAATTTGAGGAGCAAACTTGTAGCATTGAAAATTGCAAGACGTCTGAAGACGCCCTTAGCCGTGTCGTCTAATTGTTTTTTGCGTTCGTCCCCAAAATCAGAGATTCCGCGTATAACCAAGGAATTGATTGTATTTGGTAATTCGTCAATTGACGCTAATACTCCCCCGGACTCCATTTCCAAAGCAAGGAATTTTCGGTCATGATTCTTCAAGAAGCCCACGAATGCGGTCGATGCGCCAACGGTTGGTCCACAAGCAACGTGACCGCTGTGAACTTCAGGTGCATCTCGAATGATTCCTGGCGATAAATTGCAATCGTCAATAGCTTCCCTCATTTTCGATGAACACGTAGCCTTCCAGTCTTCGAAAACATCCTGATGGTTAAATTCCAAATGGTCGATGTCTTTCGCAAAGGAATGATTCGTCCGATACGGTTCTCCAGACAGCTTAAAAACAAATCTCGCTTCGTCCTCGCCATCAGCGACGGCCTTGCTGTTCTCGATGTAGCTTTCGACGACCGTTGCTATGACTACATCGCCAAGTTGTAGGTCCGAGTCGATTCCCGCAGCGATACCAAGCACGATGATGGTGTCAGGAGCGTACTTGGCAATAAGTCGCTCTGTGACCCGCGACGCACGCCCTTCCCCCATCGCGCCGCAGAATGTGACCACGCATTTCAGTCCATGTTTTTCGAATCGGTAATAATGCTCGCCAGTAACCGAATCCTTTTCCCCATTCCAGTTGGTGGTCAATTCCTTGAACACGGCACAAAACTGTCGAAACTCTTCTTTTAGCGGCACTATTACGCCGACCTCGGCGCGATCAACCATGCTCCGATTAGCCCCCATACAGAAGTTACAAATGAAAAGGAAACTCCACAATTCAACGAATTCAAACGACGGTGGAGTCGTTCGGGGCCAATTGTGGCGTGACATCGCAATGATCGACACCCGGGCTCGCCAGAATCTAGCAAAAGAAGGTGTTGATCGGCCGCGGTTGGCTGGTACGATCGGGCAGAGTTGAGGGCAGAGAAAAGGGGCGAAAACCGCTCCAAATCACTGCCCTCTGGTCCAATTCCTTTTCACGGAAATCCGCAGAAAACACCGAAAAAAGGAAGTCGGGGCGACTAGATTCGAACTAGCGACCTCTTGAACCCCATTCAAGCGCTCTACCAGGCTGAGCCACGCCCCGACCAGAAATTATTAT
>JAGQPO010000774.1 GCA_020426665.1 Planctomycetales bacterium | reverse complement strand
TTTATCGATGAAGCGGTTAGGGTCAACATCGACAGGTGGGTCTGGTTAGAAGTCACTTCAACCATGCTGGAGTGCCCCGAGGTCGCTTCTGTTAGTGTTCGCAAGCCGGTCATCGTGTTTCCGGCGCTGTCGCTTGTGATGGTTGTCGTCGCATGATCTTCGACGAGGGTGACAGTTTTCGACTGATTGGAATTGATGCCGCTTCTTAAAGTGTCGGTCGTTGTCACTTCATGCATCGTGCCATTCGTCACGATCGCATTCCCGCTGCCCGTCGCCGTTGTGATTGATTCGGATTCAGCTTGGATGGTTAGATGCAGGGTTTGATTAGCGTCGACTTCCACGCTCGAAGAATAACTCGAACCCTGTTCAGTAAACGAGTAAGTTCCCAGAACGTCGTTTCCTGTCTTGACATTGACGTTGCTGGATTGGCTAGCTGTATCGAGCGTGACGGTCAACGATTGATTTGTCGTGAATTCACGTCGCATGTTTGATCCCTCAGTGGATTCAGTCAATGTGTAGCCACCGATGATCGCGTTGTCGCTTCGTTCGGTCGTGACGTTTGATTCACCGGTTTCCTGGATGGAAACGAGCAATGATTGATTTTCGTCGCTTCGGTCGAGGGTTCGATTTGAAGTCCGCGTCGTCGATGATGTCGCGGTTCTCGATACTTCGTTGCCGATCCCTTCGGTCAAATGGGTTGCGGTTGATACTTCGTGAATCGAAACGTTCAGGGACTTGTTAACATACGTCTCATCCAGCCTCGATGCGCTGGTTCCAGAGTCGTGCAGCGAATAGTCGCCCGATATTTCGTTACCCGACTTTTCGGACGTGCCTGCGGACGATTCGATGAGCGTCAATGTGCTGAAAGGATCGATATTGTTGGTTTCGATACGTGTCGAACTTGTCGAAGTGCTAAAGGAAACGGTGTAGTCGGCGTTGATTTCGTTGCCCCGACGATTGCTTTCAACTCGCGACGACTGATCTTCGGTCAAGTTGACAAGTCGTACTTGATTCCGGTCGACTTCCTGCAATGAGGACAGGCTCGTTACGACGTTGGTCAATGAAAACTCACCGATGGTCTGGTTACCCAGCTTCGTTTCCGTTGTGTTGCTATTGCCGGTTTGCGTCGCCGAAACGGTCAGGGATTGATTTGTTTGCGATTGAAAAGAAGTGAACTCATCAAATGCCTGATTGCCGATACTGTAGGATCCGGTGATTGCGTTACCGGTACGAGCGTTGTTGAAGCTGGAAGTCTCGGTACGAGAATTCGTGATCGACCGGGTCTGATTCGTGTTAATCTCGGCCGTGGTCACGGTGCTCGTCCCTATTTCATCGTAGGAACTGAAACTCGTGACTTCATTGCCGCTCGTGTGCAAAGTCTTATTTGCGGTCGTTGTCTTATCAATCGTCGACTGTGATGACTGGTTGGAATCAATTTCGCGAAGTGTGGAGTTGCTGGTCGAGGCTTCGGTCAATGAGTACTCCCCCAGGATTTCATTGCCGGTACGGTCCACCGTTCGTATCGATTGGTTTTCATTGGTCAAGTCAACCGTAAGTGACTGATTGATATCCCTTTCAACTTGAGTGGTCAAGTTGCTGGTAACCAAGCGAGCCGTCGCGTCACCGATCACTTCATTGCCGCTGCGGTCAGTCGTAGTGGCTTCTTGGGTATCGATGGTTTGGTCAATCGTCAACGATTGGTTATTTGTACGCTTAATCAGCTGCGATGTTTTGGATTCGGAACTCGCGATCGTGAAATTCCCCCGAATCTCGTTGCCGGAACGAACGTTTTGAGTATCGGTCGTTGTTGATTCGGTGAAGGTATTCGTTAAAGATTGATTGGTGTCGACGCCACGCATTTCCGAGGCGTCTCGATTTGCGCCGTCGCTTGTACCGGTTGTCATCAGCGTGTAGTCGCCAGTAATTCGATTTCCGGTGTGGACCCTTGAACTCGAAATCAGGTGTGATTCGGTGACGACGACCATTAGCGTTTGGTTTACGATGGTTTCGACCTGAGTCGTCGACTGTGTATCATGGTGATTTCGAGAATACGTATCACGCACACTGTTTCCCGATTCAACCATCGAAGTGGTTGCTTGTTCGACGTGTGTACCCGTTGCCAAGACAGACTGATTCGTCGTGCTAAACGTCGAAGTGGTATCGGTGGTCGTTGATTCGGCGCCACTAAACGGCCCGAGAATGGAATTCGATTCTCGGTCGCTTCGCCCCTCAGTCGTCGCTTCAGAATGACGAACAATGGTGCGCGTTTGATTTTCTTCCCGCGCGTCGGCTGTCGTATGATCAGTATGGGATTGCGTCATCGTTGAAACGGTGCTGATGCGGTTAACCGTTTCCGTCGATTCGAAATCACTTTCGACTGTCTGTGTCGAATCTGTCTTTAGTGTTTGATTCCGTTGGCTGGAGATTGTCGTTCCAGTCGACGTTCCTTCGCTGAAGATCGTATAATCTCCTGTAATGTCGTTTCCAGTTTGTCGAGTGGTCGACCTGCGTGTTGCCGATTCCGTATTGTCGACGGTCAATGTATCTCGGTTTACCGTACGACTTGTCGTCGTATGGGATTGTGAAGCGGTATGAGTTGCAATCAGGTTGCCGTCAATGTTGTTACCGACTTCATCGATCGTCGTCTCGGAGTTACTTCGAGAAGTGCTGCCACTGATTTGTGTCTGATTGGTATTTGTGTCAGAGCCCGCCAGGCTGGTGGACGTGACCGCTCCCTTGAAATAAAGCCCAGTAACAATGTTCCCTCCTTGAGTTGAGGCCTCGTTGGTGATCTCATCCGAGCGACTGGTAACAGTTGACGTGACTTGAGTGATCGTTCCAGTGGTTTCCTTCAGCGTGTTGGTTGCGCGACTGCTGGTGTATGTTCCGTTGACAAGATTCCCTGAAAAGTCGCTAAATCCAAGCACATTGGTTTCGACATGCTGTTCGTTGCGGAGCTCCTGATTTTCGGTCACTTGATCAGTGATTGAACTTTGTGCAATCGTGCCCACGTGCCGACGAAATGCACCGGTCAGGACATCACCTCCGCCGTCCCAACCTTGGTAGTCGCGAGTGACAAGTGTCTCGGTTGTAACTTTGTTTACATCATTGATGGTCTCCGAGGTCGTGAACGCGGAAATGACTTCGGAGAATCCGCTACTACTGTAGCTGCCGGATTTGGTGCTTCCCTGTTTCTGCTCCCTTGAGATGGTCGATGACGTAGTCGTCGAATTCGATTCCTGTGACTGGTTGTCCGATTCCGTAGTTGCGATGCTCGCGCTGCGGGTTTCTTCGTTTGTGCTGAACTGTCCCGACTTGCGGTTACCGCTATCGGTCCGGGTCACGAAATCACTTCCATTCGTTGTTGTACCCGTGACTTCCTCACCATCTTCAAAAGTTGTTGTGGTAGTGACGATAGACTTGTAGTCGGAGGCGGTCGTCGTTTCTTGCAGATCGTAATTTCCTTCGTAAAAATCGCCTGACTCGCCGAATGTCTTTACATCGGCGAGTACCGCGTGGTCCGTGATTGTCAGTCGTGTCTGGTTGGTTTCGGTCGTGTGTGTGGCGCTCGCAATGACTTCAGAGATTCCGTCCGTGATGGTATACTGACCGGTCTTTGCATTGCCAAATTGCGTTTGTGATTTTCGCGACGTACTGACCGTTCCTTTGCTGCTCACCCGCGTCCCGTTAACCTCGTTGCGCGTTTCGTCGGAACTGACAAGCGTTTCAGTATCCAATTGGAATTCACCGGTATCATTTCTGCCGGACTTTTCACTCGTCGTCGTGACTGTGTTCTGACCGCTGATTCCGGCGACCATCGTCTGATTTTTTTCCGAGTACGTCAGAATGGTATTCGTCACCGATTCTGAGGTCTCGAGGTGATAATCTCCATTTGCCAAGTTGATTGTTCCTTGGGTGGTTTTATTTTCGGTGGTTGCCGAATCCTGCCGGTTGTAGGTAAAAGTTCCTTGGGCACCAGAAATAGTCTCGGTGTAAGTTGAGCTCATGTCGCGTGTCCGTGACGTGACCATTTGTGTCTTGTAGCTACCTGTTTCTAGGGTCGTCTCGGATTCCCGATATCCGTCGCGGTACAGGACATAGTTACCGGCCAACGGCAGGCTGATAAGCTTTGCCGACAATTCACTTGCACTCTGTCGAACGATGCCGTCGAACTGATCGATCATCGATCGATCGATGGTCGCAACCCCTTCCTTTTCGTAAGCTGAATAATTAGTGGTTGTAACATAGGCCCATGTGAATTCGCCGTTTGTGAAATTACGTTTTTCTTCGGTATTGACAACCGCTGCACTGCGAACGTCGTAAAGTTCGTCGGTGAATGCCTTGGAAGTGTCTTGAACGATTTGTTGGACGCCCTTCAATTGAACGTCGTAGGTGTTCACTTCGAACTTCGACGTGTCAAAAGATTCACGGTCCAGCTTTCCGCGGGCAATCAATTGTGGGACAGAAAACTCGATTCCTTTGTCTTTGTCTGTACTTTGGCCAGTAATTTGGGTACTTGGTTCGCCGGGATTTCCGCTGCCAGCAACATCGAGCTTGTATGAGTACTTGAACGCAATCTTGCCCGATGTGGTTGCCTCGAAATCGCCATTGGCGTCCACCTTAACGAAGGTGGGCAAACCGAGACGACTGGACAACACACTACTGGTGACGTTGTTTTCGACATGTTCCACAAACCGTTCGATGTCTTCTTCATTGGTCGTGTCGACGGCGTAGGCCATTGAGACGATCAGGCCGCCGGTGTAGGTCTTTGATGCCGGGTTGGTGTGCTGGATTTGCACCGTGACCACGTACGGGCCTTGGCGTTTATAAGTGTGGTCGCCCAGTACTTCGAACAGTCCCTTGTAGGGATCGGCGAACAGGTCATCACTCCGTTTCAGCGGGCTCTCTTTGACGACGCCTTCGGTCTTGTTGCCGTCGCCCCAATCGATGATTGCTTTGAACTCTTCTGCCTTCGCGTCCGGTGTGGTGGCAAAGAATCGTCCGACGACGACTTGTTTGCTGTCGCCTTCGCCGCGAACGATATCCTTGTTGGAGTTTTCGCTGAGTTTGCGGTCCTCGAATGAATACAGAACCTGGCCATAGCTGTTGGCCGGCGGATTGGCGCGCAGGACGGCTTCTCCCTTGGCCGTCTTGACCCAGAAGGCTATCTGACCGGTGTTGTTGATCGCGTCGTAGGTGCTGAATTCCGATACCGCGCCGAGCTTGGGAAGCATCTCGCCGATATTGACGACACGGTTTTCGGCGATGAAATCTCCGCTGGCAAGAATATCATTCTTGAAATCGGTCTTGAAGAACGCTGCCGTGTGCAGTCCAAGTTTATCGTCGCCATTGTAGGCCGAGAAACTGGCGGTATAGAACGGCATCTGGGGCGCGTCCGGGTTGTCCGACATGCCATTCAAACCGACTTGCTGGTCCAGTACGATCGTCTTTACGTTGCCCTTGTCTTCGCCCGCGTCGACTTTCCCATTGTTGTTTTCGTCGACGAAGATTTCGTTGGGGTCCAAGATTCCGTCACCCGATTCACCAACGATCTTGGCAAACTTTTTCGAGACCGGGTCATAAACAAAGACACCACGTTTCAGTTTGTCATGGACACCGGTGAAGACAACCAAACCGTTATCCGAGATCGACGGGTTGGCACCAATTTGTGAGAAACCCGAAAGCGGTTGGGTTTGATTCAGTTGGAAATCAACGAGCGTCAGTTTGCCGTCTTGAACGAATACGCTGGTTCCATTGTCCGCAATCCTTGGTTTGACGGTGCCATTGGATTGTGCCGAGTCGAGTAAGAATTGCTGATCGCGAACGGGATAGTTGAACAGTTGGTCTTGTGAACCGTTGGGAGTGATACCCTTGCCGGAAAACGCCGTCATGTATCGATCGACGGTCAAATTGGTTTGACCGGGAGTTGCGCCGACGCCCAAATTGGTATTGGCGATGCTGACGAATGGGGCAGCCAGATAGACGGGCGTCGCTGGCAAGTCACCGACACTGGTCGGTGTGAACGATGTTGTGAATGCGGTCGCACCGACGACGTCATAGTCGAAGTGCTCAGGGTCCACGAACGCGGCCCAAGTGGCGTCGACCGGCGAATAGAACGCTGCGCTCAGAGCCGGATTGACAATCCAGGCACGCATCTGCAGCGTCAGTGGCAGCAGGAATTGACTGGCCGCAAATCCCGTCACCGTCGATTGGGTCAGATTCGAAAGCAGCAGCAAGTATTGCAAATCCAGCATGGCCGGATGACCCCAGCGAATGCCGGAACTGGCAATTCCGCCGTCTCCCACCGCGACCTGTTGGGGGAAGCCGTAAGTCTGCTGTTTAAGCAAACGATCTCCGTTCCAGTGCTCAACATACGTCAGCGCGTATTCCGTCGGCGTCAGGATCGGAATTCCGGAAACGATTGAACCGGTCAGTCCCAATGCAAACAGTTGTCGCTGAGCGGCGAGCACGTTTGAATCGTTCAGTTGAACCAGATCGGAGAACTGCGCCGACGGGGCATCGTCGCCGCGCGGAGCAGCAACATCAAGCAAGTTTGGCGCGACAAAACTGTACAGTCCCGCGGTCTTGCCTTCCTGGCTTCCATCGCTCCAGATAAAAATCGAATCCACATTGTCGGCGCGTGTGCCCGACAGGCCGACGTTACCGTAGTTATTAATCGATGGGCCACGGCCAAGACGGGAGAATGTCGAATCGAAGAACGCTCCTCCCTGTTGGGCCACGATGTCGTAGGAATACAACGACGGACCTGCGCGAAGAATAATTTCAACCGTTCCGTTGATCGTCGATTCGCCCTCGGGTGCGATTCCCGCCGGGCCGCCCGACGCGATCCCCTGCGGCGAAGGGCTTGGGCCGTTGCCATCGGTCACCGTGTAGTCGAATGAATCGACAACATCGATCCCGTCGGCCAGGAACTGCTGGAGTGCTGACGACACCGTTGGATCGTAGTTGAAACTGCCATCGGGGAAGACTTCAACCGCGGCGCCGTAAAGTGAAAATCCGCTGAAAACCGCTTGCAGATTTGCCTGATCGCCATCATCGGGGTCGGTATCGTTGACCAGCAATCCGTCCGATGCGGGCACGGTTAGCGGCGTATTGGGAACGGTCCAGTATCCGCGCTCGATGCCATCGCTGACGGCAACCGGCGCATCATTGACTCCAACGACTTGCACACGAACACGCGCCGTTTGAACTCCACCCTGATCATCGATGACGGTGTAGGTAAACGTGTCCTCATAAATCGCTCCTTCGGGAAGATACGCGAAGTTGCTTTGGCCATCGTACTGGAAGCTGCCATCGGTCGCGATCGTGACGTGGGCACCTCCTTCGCTGATCACATCCGACGCAACGAGATCGACAAGGAAAGCCCCCGGCGAGTCGATATCGCTGTCATTGCTCAATAATCCACTGCCCGCATTGATCGTCAATGGTGTCCCGGCGCTGACGTTTAAGAAGACATCATCCACCGTTACCGGAGCATCATTTGCGCCCTGGACCGTCAAGCTGACGGTTCCGGTAACGGTACCGCCCTGCGAATCAATGACACGATAGGTAAATGAATCGACCAGAGTTTGACCATTTTGTAGCGCTTGTACGGTCGTAGAATTCGACCCGTCGTATTGGAAAGTCCCATCAGCAAACAATGTAACGGTCGACCCATTGGCCGTTGTCAGCATGTTGGGGACGACAGCGAGTGCTGGATCGCCGGGCAACTGGTCGGAGTCCGTGTCGTTGCCCAACAGATTACCCCCGACGAAGCCGTCTTCGCCGACGGTCAACACATCGTCGGTTGTCATCGGCACAACATTGAATTGACTTTGCACCAGGATCTCGATCGTCGCGGATGTCGAGATGCCCTGCGAATCGACGACGGTGTAACCAAAGTGGTCCGTAGTGCGCTGTCCGGCCGCAAGGGCGTTCAGCGACGCGACACTTGTCGGGTCATAAACGATATGGCCGCCGACGACTGAAACGGCGGCGCCCAGTTGACTGCTGGCGTCAACGTTGACGATCGTCAGGCTATCGTTGACATCGGCATCGAGGTCATTCCCTGTAACCGTGCTGGCGTGGATTTGATGGACGCTTCCGGCGCGCGTGTAAAGCTCGGGCAATTCCTGGACGGGAGAATCGTCAATCGCGGTGGGCGCGTCGTTTCGGCCAGCAACTTCCACATAAACACGCGCTTTCCCGCCACCGGTTACCGTGTATTGGAAATAGTCGACAACCGACTCACCGAGAGACAGTCCCTCAAACGCCGTTCCTGGATCGTAGGTGAAGCTGCCATTGCCGGACACGGACACCGTTGCACCCCAATCACTTTGACTGTCAAAGCCGATGACATTCAAACCAGTGCCAAGATCATTTGCCAATAAACCGGACGTTGCATTGACCGTCAACAATGTGTCTTCGGTGGCAGAGTAGAAACCGCTGACGGCTGACCCGTTAGGCTCGGCGGGACCGCGAAGTGGTAGCAATGCAAATGTTTGCGTTCCGTCGCTTGAATTGGTGACCGAAGATTGGATGTCCGATCGCCCAGCCGTCAGTGTACTCGTAAAACCGAATCGTAACGATTCACCGGAATCGATTGCCGCGGGCACGTTGTTGGCGCGCCAGACGACTTGATCACTTCCCGGTGTGTACGTCAACGTCCAGTTGGCCGGGGTCACAAAATCCGTCAGGTCAACGCTGGTCGGCACCGGCAAAGAAAGCTCATCGATCTGCCAATTGGAACTACCAGGTCCAGCCACATCAAATCGGTAGTCAAAGTCGTTGCTGGAGGGAACGAAGGTGACTTGGGAATCGACATGACCGACGCGGCCCAAGTCGAGAATAAGATTGACCGCGACCAGTCCGGACTGTAAGCCTTCGCTGTCTTCGGCGAACAGGTATAGGGTGTGTTGACCGTCGGCCAACGGAGCACCGTTGATCTGTAACAGTTTTTGGAAGTCAAACGTGAAGGCTCCATTATTCAGCGACGAAATCCGATCGACGTATTGACCCGTGTTCGTTGTATCGAATCCAACCGAAAACCGAACCAACGGCGTTTGACTTTGTACCAACCCCGTAATCGTCGGTCGCGTTGCCGGATCACCCGAAAGTTGCGTCGTGATCGTTGGAGGCACTAATTCGCGTCGTGAAATCGTTCGACTGAATTGGCTCGTATTGCCGGCCAGATCCTGCGCAACGACGATGATGTTGTTTTCACCGGCAACCAGTGGAACATCGATGAAGTTGAACGATCCATCGCCTGCCGCGTTCGTGACAAGGGACACT
>JAGQPO010000773.1 GCA_020426665.1 Planctomycetales bacterium | reverse complement strand
TGATTCAGTTTGTCGTCAACGACGGCGTTTCCAACAGCAATCTCGCGACGGCAAATGTTGCGATCACGTCGACCAATAACGCTCCAACGATCGACTTGGATCTCAACGACTCAGGTGGCGCGACCGGTGCCAATTACCAGACGACGTTTGTCGAAGGCGGCGGGCCGGTCACAATCGTCGATTCCGTCGATGCCGACCTGAGTGACCTTGACAACGGTAATCTTGCGTCGCTGACGGTGACGATCACCAATCCGTTGGACGCAGCCGCAGAATCCCTGTCGGCTGTCACCACCGGTACGTCAATCACCGCCAGTTTCGCCTCTGGGACGCTGACGCTCTCTGGAGTTGACACCGTATCGAATTACAGACAGGTTTTGAGAACCATCCAGTATCAAAACACATCACTGTCACCGACCACAACAACGCGAGTGGTACAGTTTGTCGTCAACGACGGCGTTTCCAACAGCAATCTCGCGACGGCAAATGTTGCGATCACACCGACCAACTCTGCTCCAGTCATCAGCGTGCCTGGCACCCAAAACCCGCTTGAGGACACGCCATGGTCGATCAGCGGGATCAGTGTCAACGACCCGGACATCGGAGCGGGGATGTTACAGTTCTCCGTCAACGTCGGTCGGGGAACGTTGTCGATCGACGTGAATGTCGCCGGCGGTTTGGTCGCGTCGGAAGTAATCGGGAATGGCAGTGCTTCGGTCGTTGTGACGTCTACCCTTGCAAAGTTGAACACCACATTGGCGGCGACAAACGGAGTCACCTATCTATGTAATCCGAATGCAACCGGAGCCGACACGGTAGTGGTCACAGCGAGCGATTTTTTGATGTCGACGAATGCAACGGTCACCTTGAACATCACACCCACCAATGATGCGCCCATCGCAGGAAAAGACCAGTACTTTATGGATCCGGACAGCACGTTGACCGTCGCCCCAGCCGGCTTGCTGGCCAACGATTTTGACATCGACGGCGATGCACTATCTGTAGTTTTGGTAAACGGTCCGACTTCAGGCACATTAACGTTGGGGACGGATGGATCGTTCCAATTCACACCGGAGAAGTCGTTTTCGGGAGAGGTCTCTTTTTCGTACGCCGTGATGGACGGGATGCTGGCAAGTGCACCAACCACCGTGGCGATTCAAGTCGCGTTGCCGATCAGCCCGGCAGACATCATCAGCGCCAAGACGAGTACGGAACCCGTCGAAATTGTCGACGAACCGCCGACCGAAGATGAGGAAACGACTGAAGCGACGACTGAACAATCTATTTTGACCCAAGTGGTGGTCAACGAATTCGAAAGCGATGTTCCACTGGTTCTTACTTCGCGTGCGGTCGTTCAAACCACAGACGATCCGACGTTCTCGATGGGCGCGATGCAACAACGCGTCGTCGACCTATCCAACAACGAAGCCGAATCGGATGTGGCGTCGGAGTCTTCCGGATTTGATGAATACGCTGCGCGTCAACGAAATTCGGAATCATCTCGCTCAAGTCTTTCCATACAGGGGATCGCGAGTTTCGACAGCAAGTTGTTGTGGGACGACATCACCGATTTGGGGGATCAGATCACCGGTGCCGACGACACGCCGTATTACTTTGCCGGATCCTTTGCCGGATTCTCGGGTGCACTCTCGGTCGGTTACGTCATGTGGACGGTCCGAGGCGGATTACTGGCAACAAGCTTGCTGGCACACCTGCCGGCGTGGAGTTTCGTCGACCCGCTGTTGGTGCTCGATGAAATGGATGACGACCAAGACTCCGACGATGACTCGTTGGAGGAAATGCTAGACAAAAATGAAAAGGAACGGGAAGACGACTCGCCGATCGAGGCGTCATCGTCGACGGGGGAAACATCACAATGAACTTCTTCAAACTGGACGCCAAGACACGCATCTCGATGGGCTTGGTTTGCATGCTGCTGTCGGTGTTATCGGGTGCGATGATATTGGGGTTGGTTCCGGATCGAAACTCGGCGGTTCGCCAGGGACGCGCGCGTTTGTGCGAAACGATCGCCTACGTCAGCTCTGAATACATCTCTCACGGTGAAACGCTTCGCCTGGACCAGTTGATCGAAACGGTGGTCGATCGAAATGACGACGTCATCTCCGCCGGAGTCCGCAGATCAAATGGAAAACTGGTATCCGACTTCGGTGACCATCAACGCGTTTGGCCCGTCGGCGAATCGAATCGATCGACCGACACCTATGTCCGAGTCCCCATTCGAAGCGGCAGAGACCGCTGGGGGGAAGTTGAAATCAGTTTTCGACCAATCCGCGACGAAACGATGCTGGGGACGCTGAAGGAACCATGGATGTTGATGACAGCGTTTGTGTGTCTGGCGAGTTTCCTGTTGTTTCAACTGTATCTGAAGAAGATGTTGGCACACCTGGATCCGTCGAAAACCGTTCCCAAACGCGTCCGAACGGCGCTGGACAACCTTGCCGAAGGCTTGCTGGTCCTGGACCGTCAAGGGCGTGTCGTATTGGCAAATCAATCGTTCGCGGATTGGGTGGGAAGTAGCGCAGAGAAACTGCTGGGGAAAAAGGCTGATGATCTGCCGTGGAATCTCGACCATCTGGAAGGCTCACCCTGGCATGAAGCGATTCAGACCGAATCGGTCGTCTCCGGCGGCATGATCGAATTGAAACTGCCCGACAGCTCGTCGCGATCCCTGATCGCAAACGCGTCGCCGGTCTTGGGTACCGAAGGGAAATGTCGCGGTGTGTTGGTCAGTTTTGACGACGTCACACAACTGGAAGAAACCAAACGCGACCTGACCATCGCCAAACGTGAAGCCGACGATGCCAACCAGGCGAAAAGCGAGTTCTTGGCAAGAATGAGTCACGAGATCCGGACTCCGATGAACGCGATCCTGGGCTACACCGACGTGCTGCGACGTGGGTTCGACACATCCATTTCCGATCGTCAGGAGTACTTGGATACGATCCACGGAAGTGGCGAACACTTGTTAGCGCTGATCAACGATATCCTTGACTTGTCGAAGGTCGAATCAGGTCAAATGGAGTTGGAACTCGGACCTTGCTCTCCATTGAAAATCATCAAAGAAGTCGTAACGCTGTTAAAGAGCAAGGCCGACGAGAAAGGCATCTATCTGAAATTCCGTGGAGAGGGATTGCTTCCCAAGTCCATTCAAGGAGACTCGGTACGTCTGCGCCAGGCGATCGTAAACTTGGCAGGAAATGCAATCAAATTCACCGACAGTGGGGGCGTCGACATCGTTGCGCGAATCGATCAAGAAGCCTCCGATCGGCGTGCGGACAAAAACTTGATTTTGGCCGTTGATGTGATCGACACCGGGATCGGTATTTCCGGAGACGCCCAAGCCAAGGTCTTCGAGCCATTTGCGCAAGCCGATACGTCGATCACACGTCGCTTCGGAGGAACCGGACTCGGACTGGCGATCAGCAAACAACTTGCCGAAGCAATGGGCGGTGACATTTCGCTGGTCAGTACCCCCGGTCAAGGCACGACGTTTACGATTCGAATCGCAATCGGCAGCGCTGATGAATTGGAGATGGTTGATCCGCAGGACTATCTCAACACTCAAGTGGAATCAACCAACACACGCCATAAAGTTCGCCAACTGCCACACTGCAAAATTCTGGTTGCGGACGACGGTTCGCCGAACCGCAAACTGCTGCAACTGGTTCTTGGACAAGCGGGTGTCGACGTCGTCGCAGTCGAAAACGGAAAACAGGCCGTCGATGCCGCTTCCGAACAAGATTTCGACATCATCTTGATGGACATGCAGATGCCGGTAATGGATGGATACACCGCGACCGGCGTTTTGAGAGAGGTAGGTTACACGCGACCGATTTTCGCGTTGACGGCAAACGCAATGCAAGGCGATCAAGAAAAGTGTTTTGCGGCCGGCTGTAGCGGTTTTCTCTCCAAACCGATCAAAATCGACCTGTTGCTGGAAACGCTCGCCGAAGAGTTGGGTGGCGACCAACAAGACCCAGACGTTGATTCCAACGATGATGCGGCACCGACACTGAAAATCAGCACTGATCAAACCGTTGATCATCCCTCGCCGGAAAACGATCTCCAACCTGCGACCCACGAATACGAAGCCGAACTCAAAGACGATAGCCCGGTTCGCTGCAGTTACCCGCTGGACGATCCCGATTTCTTGGAAATCGCCGAAGACTTTGTCCAGGCTTTGCGAACTCGACTGCCGCAAATGGAGAGGTCCCATGCGGAAAACGATTTCCAGCAGTTGGCCGGCGATGCCCATTGGTTAAAGGGTGTCAGCGGCAGCGCGGGTTTCGAACAATTTGTCGATCCGTCATACAGCTTGGAACGTCACGCCAAAGCCAATGATTCCGCAGCATGCCGCAAACATCTGGACCGTTTGCTCAGCCTTGCGTCTCGAATCGACATCCCCGGTATCGTCGCAGATTCCCCCGTCACATCCACGGCTGCGATTAAACAAGCAGCTACCGGAGAGGCAAACGCAGAAACAGTAGACGTTCTGATCCCCGATTCAAATCTGCCTCCGATCGAATCCACGTTGCCGATGGAGGACCCGGAGTTTCGTAAAATCGTGTCGGACTTCGTCGATCGATTGGCTGAAAAGCTGCACGAGATGGACACCGCGGTCGATCAGGAACAGTGGAAAGAGATTGCGTCACTGGCACACTGGTTGCGTGGGACCAGTGGCTCATTGGGGTTCGAGCAATTCAGCTTGCCAACTAAAGCGATGGAACACTTAGCAGAACTTGAAGACCCTGCGTCGACCAAACTGGTCATGCAGGATATCCATGCGATCGCGCGGCGGATCTGTGTTCCCGTTGGATGATGTCCATTCCTTTCGCGCCCTCAAATGCTTCGTTGCAGCTTGATTTCCCGGTAGCGGGACTCGTCAAGAGTTTCGATTCGCCCGGCAATTTACGAAAGTCTTGACGGCTTCCGCTACGCTCCCCACGCGAAAGTTGACGTGCGGCGGAATACGAACCGGCATTTTGAAATTTTGCAGCGCCTGGTGTGTCACT
>JAGQPO010000772.1 GCA_020426665.1 Planctomycetales bacterium | reverse complement strand
AAATTGAATCTGGACAAAGCACTAGCGCAAAAATAAACTGGACGTTGCACTAGTCGACCAGGGCGACTCGCCCCACCTCCTCCAAGCTGGTGACGCGGTTGACGGCCAACTGCAACCCTTCGCTTAATAATGTCGGTCCCGTGCGTGCGCCGCGAAGTGTTTCCAAGTCGACGCCTTGATTGATCAACGTCCGAGTACGGGGAGTCATTTCAAACAATTCATAGACACCGGTACGGCCGCGGTATCCGGATTCATAACATTCCGCACATCCACGGCTGCGGGCAAACCCGTGTCGCGCATCTCCGGTGTAATGCAATTCGTCCAACAGCTTGCTGGGCGGGTAATACATCTCCTTGCAATTGGGGCAAAGGTTCCGCATCAAACGCTGTGCGATGACCCCGACCAGACTGGCGGCAATTTTGAAACCTTCGATCCCCATGTCCATCAATCGCGTGATCGCTGCGGCGCTGTCGTTTGTGTGCAGCGTGCTTAATACCAAGTGCCCGGTCAACGCCGCCTGGATCGCTGTTTCCGCCGTTTCTCGGTCACGAATTTCACCGACCATGATCACGTCCGGGTCTTGTCGCAAAATACTTCGCAGCGCTTGGGCGAACGTCATGCCCGTGTCTTTGGCGACTTGAACTTGATTGATCAATTCCAATTGATATTCCACCGGGTCTTCGACCGTGACCACATTCCGCTCGATTCCTTTGATCAATTCGATTGCCGAGTACAGCGTTGTGGTTTTTCCGCTGCCTGTCGGTCCGGTAACCAGGACCAATCCGTGGGGACGCGACAGCATGCGCCGGGCACAAGTCAACGATTCGTTGGGCATTCCCAAGCTGTTCAAATCGAACGTGACGCTCTTGCGGTCCAGCACCCGCAACACGACTTTTTCGCCCAGCACCGTGGGCAGCGTGCTGACGCGAAGGTCCACGTCACGGCGGCTGATCCGAACATGCAATCGACCGTCCTGGGGTTGGCGGTGTTCGGCGATGTCCAATTTCGCCATCACTTTGATCCGCGAAACGATTGCTGCATGCATTTCCTTACGCGGCTTCATCACTTCACGTAATGCACCGTCGATACGAAATCGAATCGAAGTGAATTTCTTACCGGCTTCGATGTGGATGTCGCTGGCGCCTTGACGAACGGCCTGGATGATGGCGTAGTTGACCAGGTTGATCACCGGGCTGCCTTCGGCCAATTGTTGCGTACCGTGCAGATCCAGATCGATCGCGTCGGATTCAAGTTCTAACTGTTCGACGTCAAGATCCGCGGTCACCGAATCGACCGCAAAATCGTCTTCGTAACATCGGGGCAGCAGGCGTTCGATTCCGCTAGCCAGCGTCAACACCGGTCGAATGCGGCAACCGCTAACATCACTCAGGGCGTCGATCGCCGACAAGTCTTGCGGGTCGGCCATCGCAACGGTCAATTCGTCGCGGACCCGCATCAATGGCAAGACTTGATAACGCTCGGCGTACTCTCTAGGAACAAGTGCGACGGCGATCGGGTCGATCAAACCTTCACGCAGCTTGACCCCCTCCACGCCAAGTTGGGCTCCCAGCATCGGCAACAGACTTGCTTCGTCGACAAGCCCGAGTTCCCCGACGACCTCACCGAGCCTTTTGAATCGTTTTCGTTTGATTCGTCCGACCGAATCCGTGCCGTCCTGTGCCGCAATGGCCTGTAATCGTTCTTCTTCGCTGGCCTGGTGCGCCAGCGCGGTTTCCAATTGATCCTCACGCAACAAACCGGCATCGATCAGTTGACGTCCGAGCGGCACAATCGTTTGTTCGCCGCCGCTGCGGTGCGATGGATGAACGATGTGCGGGGTGATCGTGTCGCGCGACGCGACCACTCCGGTGTCCGCGTATTGCCCATCATGCGTGACCATGTTTGTCGATTCCCCTGTTTACGCGAAACTTCCCAAAGCGGACGTCAGGTCGGGGAAAGACTCGATGCTTGAACCCACTCCGGTGATTCTCAGCAGGTCATCACACAACTCGCCGACGTTACAAAGCCGAACACATCCGCCTCGGCGGCAACATTCGCCGACCAGATCAAGCAACCACTCCAATCCCAGGCTGTCCAGCAACGGCGTGTCGGAAAAATCCACGACGATCGCAGGCACACCGCCCGTCAATTTAGTGCTGACCAAGGTGTGGATGGATTCGATGGTGTCAGCACGAAGCGGTCCTTCCGGGCGGACAACATAAATGCTGCCGTGTTTATCAACGCGAGCCATTTTGCATTGACCTCAACCTAGATTCCGCTTCGCGATTGACCGCCGATCGGCAATCGAATCGAAAACGTGGCCCCTTGACCCAACTCGCTGTGCAATTCAACTTCGCCGCCGTGCATGCGTGCGACTTCGCGGGCGAATGCCAATCCGAGACCGTTGCCGCGCGATTCCGTTTCCGACACGTTGCTGCCGCGAAAGAATTTTTCGAACACCTTTTCCTGTTCATCCGAAACGATGCCCGGTCCGTTATCCTGGATGTCGATCCGCACCCAGTCATCCTGGACCCCGCAGCGGACGACAATCTCGCCGCCGACGGGAGTGTACTTCACGGCATTTCCGACAAGATTGACCAGTGCGGCCTGTAATTTGTCGCGATCCCCCAAGACCGTTGGCAGTTTCGGAGCGAAGTCTGTTTTTAATTGTTGCCGCTTTTGATCCGCTTGGGCACGCATTTGGTCGGTCGCATATTGGACCATCGGCAACATTTCCAACTCATGTCGATTCGCAACCATCGAACCGGCTTCCATTTGGCCAACCGTCAATAACTGGTCGACCAAACGGCCCAGGCGATGGGCTTCAGAAACGATGACGTTACAGAATTCTTTTTGGCGATCGATTTCCAAATCCTCTTCGGCTTGCAAAGCTTCCGCATAGGCCTGCAAATTGTTCAGCGGCGTGCGCAGTTCGTGTGTGGCGGTCAACAAAAACTGGTCGCGTGATTTGGTCGCCAATTCCTGTTGGGTCACGTCGGTCAGAATCCATGCCATTCCTTCGCCGTCCCCGCAGCGACCGTCCAAGCGAGACCGGGCGATTCGCAAATGAATCCTCTCGCCGTGCATCGTCACCTGGTGACGCTCCCTGATCATGCGGACATTGCTCAGGAATCGTTGACGTTTGGCGATCACGGTGTCATCACCCGCGCGCAGTCCGAGCAGGTCCAGCAAGTCGCGACCGATATGATTGGCATCGTCGGGAAGACCAAACAGATTGCAAGCCGGTGGGCTGATGAACAACAGTCGGCCATCCAAGTCAGTGATCACCCATGCCGTGGGCAGCCCCCGCATTGCCCGGGCAAGTGTGATCGCCTCCTGGTCAAGTGATGCCGGCGAACGATCGCCGAGGGTACTGACCGCCGATTCCGCCTCGCGCAGTAATTCGTTCCATGATGACGTGATTTTGTCGTTGCCGATGATCGGCCGCACCGTTCTCCATCGTTGTGGCTTGCCTCCACAACGCAATAACTCCGTTTCGATGGTGCGAAGGGTTCGTACCGATCGCATTGAAATCAGACCACTTAACGAACAAACCGCGACCGTTGCGACCCACATCAGCGATTGGAACGAGTGCAGTTGAGGCACCGAATTGGCGGCCAGTCCGCACCCAAGTGCACACAATGCGGCAACCACGAACAGAATCCCGATCCGTGTCGTCACCAATGCTTGCCGTCCGGATGGTGAATCCGCGTCGTTTTTGTCGGCGTTGCGTTCCAATGGTTCGGCAGAATTTTCGAACCGTTTTGCCGTGGGAAAAGCTGTCCCGCTAAACGACTCAGGCATCGCTGGATTCCTGCGTCCCAAACGCGGACCCAAATTCCGAAGGACGTTGAAACGGCATCAGACTCGCCGGTTTTGGTTCGGACGATGCCGCGTCGGATTGCTGTTCCAGATGACTGAGAATTAACTCGCTCAGCTTTCGCGGGCTGAACGGTTTGTGCAAAATCCCGACAAGCTGAAAGTCCTTGCGGATTTGCTCGGTGTCCAGTTCCAGGCCTTTGGCCGTACACAAAATTGCCGGTGGCCGAGTGAAATCAGGAAGTTGATTCAAACGTTCCAGCAATTCGACGCCGCCGCATCGAGGCATTTGGTGGTCGGTTACAAAAAAGTCGATTCCGCCCTGAGTCAACCTTTCATATCCCGCTTCTCCGTCATTCGCCGTTTCAACCGCCAATCCGCTCTTGGCCACCGTAAAACTAAGGACGCGTCGAAAGACCGGGTCATCTTCGATGATTAACACGCTGGGCGTTCTGGACATGACGGTCACTCTGGTTGGGTGCTGGAAGATTCCGATCGCTCAGCACTTAAAATGCCAGGCGTTGAAGGTGGGATGGCGTTGATTACCAATCCACTCCGATGTCGCTGCCGGACGGATCAAGGTTTAATTTCAAACTTCCGTTGTGTGGCTTGTAAGCCCAGCCGCTCTTGCCGTCGGGAGACGGAACGACCGGCGCTGACGTTGTTGTCGTGTCGTAATAGACACCGGTTAGACCACGTACCGGACCGATGGTTGGTTGAGGAAAGGGGCCGTTCAGCATGTCGGACATCGCCGTGACCAATTCGCCGTTGGCGGGATAGGTTCCATTTTGTGCCCGATGCATTTCGATCGCGTTGCGCAACACCGCAAGTTGTTGGCGCGTCGTGTTGATCTCCGCCTGCTCGGCGGTATCAAACATTCGTGGTGCTGCAACAGCAGCGATAATGCCTAGGATCAAAATCACGATGACCATTTCGATCAGTGAAAATCCGCTACGCGTTCTGCGTTTCATATCCTGTCGCCTTAGCTACTTCGTATGTTGATGTGCCATCGCCTCGCCCTGCCAGAGCGATGCGCGAGTCGAAACGAATGAGCCATCGGTGGAACGGCTCGCCCGGATTCGGTGGAACTTGCCGACCGGCAAGCACCGTTGTGTTTCAATGAAAACTAGGACGGTATTGTCTAGTTGATGACGATCGAAGAAAAATTCAGCTTTTTCGCCCACTCCGCAGAGTGACTAGCTGCTTTGCGATCGTCAGGACCATTACAGTTGGCCCAAAGTGGCGGCATCTAGACAGATGTTGAGAACGCAACACCTACCGCGTTGAAAAAAATCAACCAGTGACTCAACGGCGAAACCAAGTCCCGCTGGATAGGTGAGGCGGAATCTGGGGCCATCGCGTCTGGAAAGGTTTCAACGACCGTCGCTTGTCGATTTTTTTTGAAGGGTCGTGGTCTGCGCCACAGGCATTCCAGTTACTGCTGTGTAACGAGTCTTCTCGCTTTTCAGCGAGTCGAACACCGGTTTTCTCCCCGAAAGCACTCGTTCGACCTTCGACCCGCTAAACGGTGGGTCGTGACTCGTGCTGGCGGATTTCCACTCCGCCAGAAATCGACATTTGTTGACGGACTGGAAGTCCGTCGTACACCAAAACGGCAGCGATCTCGGCATTGGCCTCCGATTTGCAATCAGCGGTCCGGACTGTTCCCCGCCATCACTCTTCATCCCGAGACGACCGTTGAACCGCCACCAACGCCCCATTTGGATCATTATCTTTGCCATTCTGATGGCATGCGTCGCGATCAGAACCCGCGGGCAAGAGATTTCGGACGCGGCAAGTTCCGCCTCCGAGGCAAGTCCGTCCTCCGAGACAAGTCCCACCGCAGTGCCAGGTCCCTCCGCCGAGCCACAGTACAACACGATTCAGATCGGGGATCAAATCTATCGGGTCGAGCGTTCGTCGGTTCCGGCAAACGCAGGCGATGCGATGGCCGACAATACATTGGTGGACCTTGGCCATCTGCGACAGCGTCCAAAGTACGCGTTCGTTTCGGCCGAGATCGCCCAAATGGATTTTGACGCCAATCCGGACGGTTGGTTGGCCCACGTGATGCTGATGGACTCCAACGACCGACCTGTTGTTGTCGGCCGGGCAACTGCCAAGTTCGAATTGGTTCCTCGATTGCCGACTCACGATTTTACCGGCTACGTTAACGCAAACGTTAAATCGATGACTTGGACGATGCCGTTACATTTTGACCAGGATGCCATGGCCACGGTTCGGTTGAAGTTGCGCAATCCGATCACGCCGCTGATTGGTTGGCCGTCGACGTCGCATCCGGCGGTCGGACAAGCCGGCGGATTCTTTTCGTCCCGACGCGGGATCATTCGCCACGCGACCCCACAATACGACGCACGAACCGAAGTGACAGACCGCTGGAATCGCAGCGGGGCGCTCGGCGCGATCGGCATGGCCAGCTTTGGCGAACTGAAGGTTCGCGTCTCTGTGCCCGGCGAGGGAGTGTTCGACGCGGTGGCTCCGGTCGCCCTCCGTCCGTCAGTCTTGGTTGACACTCGATGGCCCTATCAGTAACTTGAGCGTTCACAGCACTGGTACACGCATTAATGCCCGGTCCTGCCAAAAGGCCCGGGTTTATTTTTTTGCCGTTTGCAAGTGCTTGACTGCTCGCTTAGGCCCTGAAACAAGCCCGATTCCGCCCTTCCAGCGCATTCCGCGACGCCCGTTATGAACCCACAAGACATTCTCCGTTATGTCGATTCGCTACACCGCGAAAAGAATATTGACACCGAATTGGTGTTCTCGGCTATCGAAGCGGCGCTTCAAACCGCTGCAAAAAGGCAATACGGCGAGGAGGCTGACATCACCGTCCAACTGGATCGTGAAAACGGACGGATTACCGCCCATTTGGACGGCGAAGCACTCGGCGACGACCAAATCGGTCGAATTGGTGCCCAGACCGCCAAGCAGGTGATCATCCAAAAGGTTCGTGAAGCCGAACGCGATTCGTTGATGGCCGAATATCGCGACCAGATCGGTGATACCGTTGCAGGAATCATCGGGCGAGCCGACGGCGGCGTCGCAACGGTCAATCTGGGAAACGTCGAAGCGATTTTACCGCGAAGCGAACAGATCCCCGGCGAAACGTTGCACGCCGGCGAACGTGTCCGTGCGGTGGTCTTTGAAGTCAAAGCGACCGGCAACCGGGTCCGCGTCGTGCTCAGCCGAACTCGGCCGCAACTGGTGCAGAGATTGTTTGAACAGGAGATCCCCGAATTAAGCGAGGGAGTGATTTCCATCAATTCGATCAGCCGCGAACCGGGATACCGCAGCAAAGTCGCCGTCAGCAGCGTCGATAGTCAAGTCGACCCGATCGCGGTTTGCGTCGGCTATCGCGGCAGCCGGATCAAGGCCGTCCGGGAGGAACTCGCCGGCGAGCACATTGACGTGGTTCGCTACAGCGAAGACCCCGAAGTCTTGATCCCCAACGCGCTGCAGCCTGCCGAAGTCGAACAGGTCCTGCTCTGCGACATGATCGGCCGGGCCATCGTTCTGGTTCAAGAAGACCAATTGTCCCTGGCAATCGGCCGACGCGGACAAAATGTTCGCCTGGCCAGCAAGCTGTGCGGCTGGGATATCGAAATCATGACCGGTACCGAATTGGAAGAACAGATTGAGCGTGCCGTCGAAGCATTCAGCCATCTGGAAGGAATGACCCCGGAAATCTCGCAGATACTTGTCGAACAAGGTTACCTGTCATACGACGACCTGTCGGTGATCGAACCCGATGCGTTCATGGAAATGAGCGGTTTGACCGCCGAACAAGTCGACTTGATCGTCGAAACGGCAGAAGAAAAAGCGGAGGAAGCCGAAGAGGCCGCCGCCCAAGAACGCCAAGTGCGACGCGACCGAGAACGGTTGCAGAAAGAAGCTGCCGAAGCGGGGGTGGCTGAACCTGATGACGACCCCTTGGCGGAGGATGATTCGGACGATGCCCAGTTAGAAGCAGACGTGGCGGACGACGGTGACATCGATGCCGCTGACGCTGAAGCAAGTGACGCCGAAGCCGAAGACCAAGGCGCGTCGCAGGAGATTTCTGAGTCATCGGAGGATTCCGCACCTGCGGCTACCCCCGAGGTTTCCGTGCTGGACGGCGAGCCTGAGAGTGCTGAACTGGCGGATGCTCCGGAGGCGGATGCTTCGGAGGCGGATGCTTCGGAGGCGGAGCCGTCGCGGGAGACATAATCCCGCGACGAAGCCCGGTGTTTCGGTGCCCAGTGTTTAG
>JAGQPO010000771.1 GCA_020426665.1 Planctomycetales bacterium | reverse complement strand
ATCACAACCCGAAAGCGTCAGCGAGGGACCATCATCCTAGCCCGAATTCGCCGACCAGGGAATTGCAAGCTTTGGATCCGGATCATCATTGTCGCCGTTCAATTCAATCGAATCAGATCGATCATCTCATCGTGCATCGGTTTGGTGGACGACACACAGAATTTAGGAAGCCAGTCGTCCAAGTCGGAACCGTCGTATGCGGTCAGCAGGGCTCCCGATTCGCGGGCAATGACGGTTCCGGCTGCGGAATCCCATGCCGACACATTGGTTGCCCAGTAGGCGTCTAATCGGCCCGCGGCAACGTAGCACATATTCAGTGCGCATGATCCCAATCGTCGTAACGATCGACAACGTTCCAGCACCTTGACGAACCGTGCGACTTCGGGCGAGTCAGCTTTGACACCTGCAGGAAAGCTGCATGCAACCAAGGCTTGGGACAAGTCCTGGCAATCACTCGCGTGGATACGATTGCCGTTCAGGTAGGCGCCTTGTCCGTCCAAAGCCGTGAACATTTCATTGGTGACGGGATCCAAGATCACTCCCAGTCGCATTTTTCCGTCATGATACAGTCCGATCGAGACCGCAAACGATTGCAACCGGTGGACATAGTTGACGGTCCCATCAAGCGGATCAACGACCCAGCACGGCGGCGCGTCGGCGTCACCGTTTTTGACCGATTCGGGCGGGTCGTTCTCGCCTTCTTCTTCGCCGACAAAGGCATACCCCGGAAATCCATCCATCAAGATCTTTCGGATTGCCTTTTGCGATGCCAGATCGGCGTCGGTGACAAGATCTTTGGGCGCCTTCTCGGATACGGTGCGGCTTTCCCAGCGGCTCAACAGTTCAGCCGCGCCGGCTTTCGCCGCCTTGATGGCGAGATCCAGATGTTCTTGGTTCACAATTCAATTTCAAGTCGTCGGAGTTCTTCCAGCCACAGCCGGATGTCGTTGTTGTATTCGGTCGACATGTCGCCGATCACCAATTGGCGATGGAACGCCGCCGCACCCGTATCGACATGTTCGGCAGCCTCTGCATTTGGGAAACGCAAATTCGGATCCGGTGAAATCAAACCGACCAAAAAGTTCATCAGTAATTCATTGCGACGAATATCCGCCGGAAGCACCTGGTCCAATTTATGCGGCAATTCTAATTTGGCTTGAACCAAATCTTTCAAACTCTCGTTGCCGGCGAAAATGTTTCGGCCGCTAAGTAATTCAATCAGAACGTAACCGACGCTCGCCAAGTCACTTCGCGGCGTCGCATGTTCATTCTCCAAGACTTCGGGTGCCGCGTACAGAGGTGTGCACTCGCGCTCACGCGGAGGATTTTCATACTCGATCGCCGACCCCAAATCGATCAACTTTGTGTGGCCGCTGCGCTTGAGCATGATGTTGGCCGGTTTTACATCACCGTGCACGATGCCCTCGCGATGCAGAGCCGCAAGTGCGGCCAGACATTCACGCATGATCGCGACGGCAATGCCCGCTTTGAACCGCGAGTGGTCGGGCCCTCTGGTGATGATCACATCGTTAACGTATTTGAAACGCCGGTGATCCAAATGATGTTCCAACAGTTTCAAGCAACTGGGGGCCAGTAGTTGACGCAAGTCATAACCATCCACCCATTCCATCATCATGATGCGAATTCGATGGCGTTCGAAAAAGTTTTGAACGGCCAACAGGTTGTCGTGCTGGATCAGTGCCACCTTTGACGCGATCGTCGCGATTCGACGCATCGCTTCGTCGTACGCACGCGCACTTTGGTAGTGTTCCGGCGAAAAGATTTTCATCGCAACCGGAACGGTAAACCCGTCCGTTCCACGATACTCCGTTAAATAGACTTCGCCCTGACCGCCGCGTCCCAGCAGACGCAGCATGTGGTGGTGCCCCGTCCAACTGACCTTCTGACGCTCGATTAAGTGGTCATACCAATGGACGAGCTTCGCATCACCACTGGTACTGGGAGTGCCCTGGTGCGTGATAGTCGGATTGGGTTCAAAGCGGGTTGTCGATTCCATTGTCGCGACGGTCCGTCGTGTTTTTACATTGCGAGCAGGAAAATGATGGGTAGCCGCAGTCGTGTTGTACAGTTTACACAGCCTGCCCAGTTGCAAAAGGCGCGTCTGGGTATCGAATCCCGCATAAATAGGCCCTCAGCACCGACCTGGAACGTAATTTGATGCCCTCCGGTAAATTTACGTTCGATTTGTTGCACAGGGCTATTTGGTGAGCGGGGTTGCTATCAGATTGGCCGAAACCCGCCAGCAATCATTCTCTGGATCGATGGCGACCGGTTCGCGTCAATCGGTGCAAGTTTTCTTCACTGGTCAAAAATCCCCACCGTAGTGCCCGATCTTGTTCATAACGCTTCCCCAAAGCCAGCGCGATAGATGCTTTTGCCATTTCGTAGCCCAAATAAAACGCATGGCTGCGATCGACGTTTTCCGAAATGGGGGCTGACAACAGGTTTTCGAACAGACGAAATGGGTCGTCATCATCCAGATGAAGCCCACGCGACACCAGGTGAATCCGACCGTCTTGGGCGAACAACCGATAATTGTTGTCCTTGATCGCCCCGGCAAGCGTCTCAAGAGTTTCGTCGGAGAACTGGTTCAGCGTTCGGTCGCGCAGCATTACCAAATCGTCCGACAGGTTTTTGGGTGGGATTCCACGTCCAACCGCGGCATAGACCAGACGTCGGGCGTGGTCGCATTCACGGACAGAGGAACGTGCCCAATTGATCACCTGAGTCGTCAGGACGCTGCCGATGCCAAGCTCCTGGCAAATCCCCAGCAACATCATGTTGATGCCCGCCGAATCCACGTCAGTGAGTTCGGTCAGATTCCCAATCCCCATCATCATCGGCAACTCGGGGTAACGTTGCCGAATGACCGAATAGCGGACGATACTGGCGGCCAACCCCGATCCGATCGGTTCCAGGATCGGATCCAATCGCATCGGAATATCGTGTCGCGTCAGGTATTCGATCGTATCATCCAGACTGTCCATATCAGTCGGCGTATCTGGAATCGCCACGACTTCGGTATTCCAATCCTTGGCATGATGCCGGTTCTGTGAATTAACACTCAGAACCAGCGACGCGCCGGCATCACAGGCAACCCCAGCTTCCCAGTTGTCAAAAGTGTCAATTGAAACCTTCAACCCGTGCGATACCAAACAACGGACATAGTCCGCGATCCGATCGCATCGCTTGGCCGGATCGCAACCGATATCGATCCGATCGGCCCCGTCTTGGACGAGTCGCAACGCCATCGATTCAAATTGGCCGATCGCAAGCCGGGGGGCGTGGTTGATCTCCGCAATGATTTCGATGTCGTATCGATTTAGATCGATCGGTTCGCGTTTTTCACCGAACAACTCGGCCATGTCACGGCAATCATTTGGTCCAAGCACCACAGGCACCGAAACGTGTTTGGCGAGTGTTTCGAGTCCCGATTCGCAAAATCCCGGCACAACCAAGTGCGTCGATTGGGGAGGCAGCGTCAACTTGCGAATCAACCATTGCGGTGTCATCAACGCAGCAACGGTAATCGGCATCACACCGATCGAGAATTCAAACGAATGCCGATCGGCAAGATCACTGACGATTTCACGCACCGCGTGCTGGGCAAGTGTTCCCGTAACGAAGTGTAGATGCGAAGTTGTTGTAATCTCAATCGGCCCGTGCATAACACGTTGACACTTTATCAAGGATGAAACAAACCCAATCGCCCAGCTTTGCCTTTGGCATCCGTACCGCAGGGGATTCGTGAAAAGCGAAGGTGCAAATATAAGAACGGCCCAGGAATTTCGTTCCTAATTTACTGGTGCGTGGCACATTGCCTGTTCACAACCCGAACGCGTGAGCGAGGGA
>JAGQPO010000770.1 GCA_020426665.1 Planctomycetales bacterium | reverse complement strand
TCCGGCGTCGGCGGCAGGCCGGTCAACTGGATAAACAGTCGCCGGACCAGAGTGTGACGATCCGCATCGGCGGCGGGACTGAGCCCGGCAGCTTGCAATCCCGCTGCGATGTATCGATCAATCGGGGACGATGCCCAATCGTTTTCCGGCATATCGATTGGTGATGACACGTCTAGCGGTCGATAGGCCCAATGGGTGCGCCCGGCAATCGGATCGGCGGGATCGGTCGCAGGAGGTGACACGGCTGCCGGGGCGTCGCGGTCTTCCGTCCGTGGGTCGGGCGCGCCAAGACGCACCCATTGTTCCAGCGCCGCGATTTCGTGTTGGGGCAGAGCTCGGTCGGGCGGCATCTGCAATTCGGGATCGTCATATCGGACCGCGCGAATCAGCAAACTGGCGTCCGCGTCGCCGGGTTCAATCGCACTGCCGGAGTCTCCACCGCGCTGCCATCCCTGGCGTGCGTCTAAGGCCAACCCGCCTTTGACCTTTCCGGCCTGTGACGAGTGACAAGAATAGCATCGTGAAATCAGAAGTGGCCGAACGTGCGTTTCAAAAAAATGCGTCCCGGCTTGTCCACGCGAATCATCGGCGCGCCCCTGAGATAACGTCGACAAAGCAGTGATGAGTGTAGTGACGAGTGTCACCAACAGGGTGCTGCGGACGGGCGATCGGAAACGCAAGGTATTCATACCTCTCATTCTAACCGGTTTTCGCTGGTCTCGTTCGGCGTTTGATTTGCCGGACGAAGCACTTCCGCGGAACAAGCGTCGGGTGCAACTCATTTTGCAGTTGAATTGACTCAAATGACCAATTTTGTCCCCAAACTCTGCGATCCAGCATTTTCCCGTTCAAAAGACCGCAGAACCAATGCTGATTGGATGGCTCAACCGATTCAGATGGACGATTTTGACCCAGAGGTATTTGTCTTAACTTGAGTTTTAATCTCAAAACCCTTGACCGGTTTGGGAAACTCTAGCGGTACTGCCGGTTCTAACGCCGCTCTCAGCAGATCCTGCTGGCATCCTAGCCAATGAATAAAACTCATTGCCGTCATATTCGATACTACCGAAAGAAGAGTGCTATCTGCACGGGGAGCCCAAAGTCACGGACGACGAACAAATGATATCAAGAGCACTTCAGACGCCGGCCTATCTGGTTTCTATCGCGTTATTCGCTATCTGCCCACTGTTTTCAGGCACAGGACTCAATGCGGGCGAATGTGACGATCTGCTGAGTGAGACCTCGTGCCTTGCGCCCGAATCGGAGTGGGCATTCAGCGCACGAGCAATATTTCTTCAACGAGATACGCCTGATCGCTCCATTCTGGCGATCAACACCGCGGACAACACTCAATTCGTCGACAGTTCGGGATTCGATTTCGATTTCGAGACCGGTTACGAACTCGACCTTCGCCGCATGATCGGTGACGACTGTCAACTTCAATTGCGATTTTTTTCAATCGATAGTCTTTTGGATTCGAACACGACGGCGACAACCAACAACAATTTGCTCCGATTCAATGCTGCGATTCCAGTGTTTGCCACTTCGGGAACAGGGATCACATCTTCATTTGGATCGGACCTTTATAACGCAGAGGTTGGGATCGGAAAGTCGCTGAATGACTGGCTACATTTGTCCGTCGGTTTTCGTTATCTCGAATTGAACGATTCCCTGGAGATGTCGTTAACCGGTGCAGCCGTCCCGGCTACTTACTCTGCCCAAACACGCAACCGTTTGTACGGGGCCCAGCTCGGAGGCGAGGCTTTGCTGTGGCAATGCAACAAGTTGTCGGTCGAACTGTTTGGAAAAGGAGGCGTGTACGGCAATAACGCGGCCCACGATGCTCGCCTTGGAACCGGTGCCGCCACGGTCACTGCGACCGGCAGCAACGACGAAACTGCGTTTATCGGCGAGTTGGGAATCAACAACAGCATGCGTCTGACAGATTGTCTGTCATTTTACTCGGGAGGGCAACTACTTTGGATCGATCGAGTCGCCGTGGGAGACCGTCAACTCGCTTCAACCAATTTCTTCTCGGGCAGCGGATATGACGGTGACGGCGACGTGTTTTTCCTTGGCTTCAGCTTTGGACTGAAACTGGAGTACTGATTAAGGTCTTAGAACAGGTTGTTGTCTGCGAGTCCATCTTCGGCCAGAAAAGCGAGCAAGTCTTCGTCAATCAAATCTTCTAACTCTGACGACGAATACCCGATTTGAGAGAGGTACTCCAATGCCGGAGATTGGGTGTTTTGTTGTCGCCCCAGGCGATTGATGATCACCAGTGCATCCAGGGGCGAAATCTCTCCGTCCAGATTCACGTCGAATACGGAGTCCGTGCGTTCTGATTGACTGCCTTCGCCCGTGCGGCTTAAGTAGTTGATCACGCCCAGCGCATCTCTTGGAGTCACGCTTCCGTCCCGATTACCGTCGCCGCGAGCCCGATCGGCAATCCAAGCCGAGGCCGACGCCCGCTCGCGCACATTCAGCCGATGAACGAAAGGCGGTGCTTGATCAGCTTAACAGCGAACGTTTCGCTGATCAGTCACCGCGGCAGGTCTACTCGAAATTGCTTGATGAAGGTGATTACCTGTGCAGCGTGCGGACGATGTATCGCGTTCTTGCAGATAACCAAAGCTCCCGCGAACGGCGAAACCAACTTAAGCACCCCAATTACCAAAAGCCTGAATTGCTTGCGACCGGCCCCAACGAAGTCTGGTCGTGGGACATCACCAAGCTCAAAGGCCCGGAAAAATGGACGTATTACTATCTCTACGTGATCCTCGACATC
>JAGQPO010000769.1 GCA_020426665.1 Planctomycetales bacterium | reverse complement strand
ATGCTTCGGCGACTGCGCGGTCTGGATAGACAGCTACGAAGTACTTTTTGCCGCCGAGTTCCTCTTCTCCATAAAAATTCTCGCCGGGATTCTCCGTTAGGAAGTCAAGCGCTGTCTGTTCGACTTCGCTCTTTGCTTGGTTCTGTTCATTGAGCGGCCATTTGCTACGCAGCGCGTAAGTAAATCCGGCTTCCGGATTTTCGTCGACCAACTCCGCGCCCATGCGAAACATCTGCGCCGGAAGCGGGATCGAGTTTTCCGTGTCTTGCCAGTATTCGAACGCTTTGACCGGAGCATCCTGCTTTTTCAAATTGGTGACGACGTGCGTGGCATAGACGGTACGGTCGGCCATCATCACTGCATGGACGCCATCGGCGAATTGACGAGGCGTGATGCCGCCCGACGGGCTTGAACTGGCTTCACTTTTTGCACATCCCGATAGGGTGGCAAGCGGTATCAACAGGCTGAGCGAAAAGCCCGCGATCACGAGTTTGGATGGTTGGGTCTTCATTTTCGATTCCTTGGAGAACGGGTATAGAACAGAACAGGTACGACTAAGTGACGTTTCGATGTTTGTCTTGCGGTTCAGCGGCCACCGCCTTTTGTGCTGCGATTTGTCGAGCGTGATTCAAACCACTGGTGCGCCATTTCCACGCTTTTGATCCGCGTCGCAGGGGGATCTGCAAAGCAAGCATCTATTGATTTCTGGTCGGCCAGGGCACTTAACGCGTACTCCAAACCGTGGCAATGGACGCACACCTCACGCGCCATCGTCTCGTTGGGACGAAGGTTCGCGTTTTGGTCGTGATTGACCCACACGCCTGATTCGTTCTCCAGACGAGGAAGATGGCACGTCGCGCACGACACGCCGCTTCCCGCAGGCAAGCTTCCGGCAATCTCGTCACGCCACAGGTTTGCGTGAGATGATGACTGATAAGCCAGCGAATGGTTGTCGGCGTGGCAACGGAGACAGGCTTGCATCGATGCAAATTGGCTGTCGAAGCGATGGCCGGCGTGACACGCGTTGCAATCCAGTTTCGAGTGGGCCTGGTCGGCATGCATGGGCAATCGGGCCTGATCGGGCGTCATCGCCGGCAAGCCGACTGACAATCGCATCCCGTGTTTGCCGGTCTGAAAACTGTCGACCTGATCCGCGTGACACCTGGCACAGCGGTCCATCGAAACCGCGTCGGACCAATCGGACTGGGCGTCGTCGCGATGACAGCCTGTGCAATTGACGCCGACAGCGGCATGCTCTGTTTCCGCCCAGTCGTTGACGAGCTGAGTGTCGAAAGATTGTCCGGGTGAATAGTCGGCATCCTGGATCGAAAGCGAAATGACCTTTTTCGTCGATCCGTTGCCCGCCGATGATGATCGCCGCAAGGGTAGCGTTGTGACGTCCAAGTGATCGGGTTGCCCGAAGTGATCGTCAAGATACTTTTCGTACAGCGCACGGTTGTCGTGATAATTATGGCAACCGGCTGTGGCGCAACTATCAAATGCCATGCCCTGATGACTGGGACGAGAATCGGCAATCTCTTGATGACAGTGCCAGCAGTAGTCTTTGGGCATCGTCAATCCCATGGCGGTGGTTTGCTCGGGAACATGTTCCTGGTGGCAACTCAAGCAATTTTGTGCGTCCAGCACCTCCAGCAAAACAGCATTGGTTGGGTCCCGGAATTTTTTCGCTGGGTGCGTGTCTCGTGCATTTTGAAGTTGGGTGCCGTGACATCGGATGCACGCGTCTTGCATAACATCGGCACTCGTCGGCTTTTTCGTGTTTCGTGATGGATCATGGCAAGCGTCGCAATCCATCTCGATTTGGTAGTGACCGTGAGACGTTTCCCCCGGCAACCAACGAGTCTTGCCGATCGAAGCCGGTGCGACCAATCCGACGCAAAAATACGCCGCGATCGATAGATTGATCGTCGCCCAAGCAAGCCATTTAGGAGTCTGCCCGGACGCGCCAAGTCGATGCGTCAACCATTGAATTCGTCGTCTCATTCTCAATCACTGAACCAATAAAAACTGAGAATGTGTAAGGCGATCAACACCGGCAGCGGCCATGTCACCCAGAGATGGATGCGGCTTAGTCGTGGACGCCAACGACGAACCGCCATCCCAAAGGTCCCGTTGACGCGACTTTCCAGACTGCTCGCAATCCCGGCAATGGCTCCCAACGCGGCGGCGACCAAAAAGCAGAGGCTCAGTAGCAGATTCAAATTGTGCCCCAACCGCATCCCGGTGTGCACGGCGACGCCGATCAATACCGCCGAGCCAAGCACTCCGTGAATCGCTCGCCAGAAACCATACGAGCCCCACCGAAACCATTTCATTCTCTTACGGAGCGAGAACACGAGACCGACGGAGGTCAATCCGAGCAGCGTAAAACCGGTTACTTGACGAGCGAAATCGCTACGCCACAACACGTCGAAATTGCGCCAAGGTGATTGAACACTGTCAGTGATCGGAATCGGCGGAACAACCAACCACGCCACACTCGCGATCGCAGCGATGATGCTGGCTGAGAGCATTGCTTTTGCACCTGGGACAACAACCGTTTCACTTTTGGCTCCTGCCAATTCGCCGACAAGTGGGCGACAACTTCCGCAACCGGTCGACGCACCACATTGACTGGCAATCTCTTCGACGGTGGTTTTGCCAGATGCGATCACTTCGTCGATCGTTGCCTTACTGACCGACAAACAAGAACAAACGACGGCGTCACCCGGCCACTTCGCGACGGGCAATGAACCTCCCGGTGACCAGGGGGATCCCGTTCGGATGAATCGTTTTCGTTGCCATGGCCACAATCGCGATTGCTTGGCGATCGCTTGACGGACTTGCGGCAATTCGTTCCATGGCCCGACACACGAAGCGCCGACCACCCGACCTCCCTCCATCAATAGTTTTCGACACCCCGAGTCATCGTGGAATGTCATCACAGTGCCGCCGGGAGATTCACCGATCGGACATCCCAGTGTCGCCACCTGGACCCCCATCAATTTCAGTTCCGCCGACTCATCGGCGCCTTGGAACGTCACGCCACTGCCCGCTAAACGCTGGGCCAAAACATCCGCCATTCGATAGCATGGAGCGACCAATCCGAAAACATGCTCATTGAAGGATGCACATTCGCCGATGGCAAAGATATTTGAGTCACTGGTCTGCAACCGCTCGTCGACGACCACACCGCGCCGTGGCCCGATCACAAGCCCAGCGGCTTCGGCCAGTTGATCGTTCGGCCTGACTCCGGCAGCGACGATCAGCATATCGATGCTCAGGTCGTCGGCATTGGCGAATTGAATCCTCAGACCATCGCCGTCGCGAATAATTGCTTCGGTGCGTCGAACCAGATGGACATCAACGCCCATGTCCTGGATCCGATCCTTCAACCATCCTGCTGCCTCGGCATCCAGTTGACGCGGCATCAGACCGGGCGCCATTTCGATCACGCTGACGGACAGCCCCAGGTCTTTCAGAATCTTCGCTGCTTCCAGCCCCAGTAATCCGCCGCCGATCACGCCGCCGTGCTTGACGCGGTGAGTCTCACAATGCTCGCGGATCCTCTCCAGATCATTGATTGTGCGATAGACGAACACTCCTTCATTTTCGCGACCACTGATCGGAGGGACGAAAGCGTGGGAGCCGGTCGCCAGAACCAATTGGTCATATTGATGTCGTCCTCCCTGGTCATCGATCACACATTTCTGTTCCCGATCGATCCTGGAGATACGACAACCGGTCTTTAGATCGATTTCATGTTTCGCGTACCAATCTCGTGGCGCGAGCAAGAGTTCGTCGATCGAACGCCCATCAAAGAAACTGGACAAATTCACTCGATCGTAAGCAGGCGTAGGCTCGTCACCGATGATGGTGACTTGGTACTCGTCGATGATGCCGCTGCGGACAAGCCGATCACACAGGCCAAAACCCGCCATTCCGCCGCCGACAATCACTAACCGCGAACGTTGCTTCGCGCCAGGGAGTTCTGGATTCGCGGTGCCTCGAGTGCGTTGGAGATCCTGCGGCGGAACGTTCAGTGCGACAGACATGACGGGGAAAGTGAAGCCAGATGAATAGATTCACGAAATCTCCGCCTAAGACTTCGAACGAGTATCGCAAAGGCCCTTGTGGAGGACCTCCGTGAAACTCAGTCGGCAACCATCGGACCATTTACCACTCCCAGACCGAAGGCAACATTCTTTTCCGGCTGATTCCCACCCAACTCGACTGTTACGACCGTTTGTCACCCCTAAGCGCGGGCAAGCCCATCAAAAGAATCCAGACCATTGGTGTTCGTCACCAACCATTCAAGCCCGTGAGCTGGGCATGTTTCACAGATTGCTCAGAGATCAGGCACCGTCTCCGGCACGTCGGCACAGAGGGCCAAGAGAGCGAAAACGCTATCGTTACCGACTGTGTTCGGCACGAGTATTTGACT
>JAGQPO010000768.1 GCA_020426665.1 Planctomycetales bacterium | reverse complement strand
CACCAGTCTTTGTATCGTTGTGACAACTGAGACATCGACGCGACAGAATGGGCGCCACCGAGTCGACGAACAAATCTTCTGCGCGGGCACCGGATGCATCAGCGATCAACAATGCTAGAGCAATCGTCCCAGTGAATGTCACGAAGCAGTGCGTCGGTCGCATGTTCGAATTCTCTCTAATGCAGTACCGCGTCGTGAATGTTTTGATGCAGCCGAAGGAAGGTGTGGGCTAAATTTTTAGCCGTCCGGTGCTATCGCCGATCGAATCGGTAGGTGTTCCCATGATGTCCAACATCGTCAGAAACAAATTCGCCATCGGGCATTCCTTACCGGCATCGATGTAGCGTCCGGTCTTTATTTTACCAGAACCGCCGCCGGCAAGTACGATCGGTAAATCATCGTGGCGGTGGCGGTTGCCATCGCTGATCCCACTGCCGTACAGCACCATCGATTGGTCCAACAGCGACCCACCGGCGTCGTGGGTGGATTCAAGCTTTTCCAGGAAATATGCGTACTGTTCCACCAAGTAATGATCAATCTTGCGCAGATTATTGACCAATTCGGGGTTGTCGCGGTGATGACTCATCCCATGGTGCGAGTCACTGACACCGATTTCCGTGTACCGGCGGTTGCCGCCCGCGTTGTCCAACATCAGTGTGGCGACGCGTGTGGTATCGGTTTGGAACGCGACCACCATCAAATCAAACATCAACCGTGCATGTTCACGAAACATCTCCACACGTCCAAACGGCACATCGATATCGGGAAACGCCGCCGCGTCTTCCACTTCAGTCCGTTCAATTCGCTGTTCAATTTCACGAACACCGGTGAAATATTCGTCCATCTTTCGCAAATCGGATCGCCCGAGTTGTTTCATCAACCGCTGGGCATCACCACGAACCACATCCAAGACACTTTTTCGGACTCGGTTCACCTCCCGTCGCTCGGCGACATCGCCGTTTCCGAACATTCGTTCGAATGCCAATCGCGGAATGGTTTCTTTGGGCATCGGCTGTGATTCGTTTCGCCACGAAATGTTGCTGCTGTAGGCACAACTGTAACCGGAATCACAACTTCCCGCGTTGCGACTGGTGACCAGCCCCAGTTCGATGGACGGCAAACGGGTTTGCCCGGCCAATTGCTCGGCCGCGACCTGGTCGACGGAGACCCCTAGTCGAATGTTGCCGCTTGTTTTCAGCGGTCTGGCGGCAGTCAGAAAGGTCGCCCCACAACGCGCATGATCCCCCGCACCGTCCTTGTAACCGCGCCCGTTGTCCAGCGTTAAATTAGAGAATACGTTCAGCTTTTGCTTCAGCGGAGCGAGCGGCTGAAGTGTCTCAGAACACTCCCAGTCGGTCTCTTCACCGGACTCCCCGACGACCGGTTTCCACTGAGGCATGATGACACCGTTGGGCACAAAAATGCATGCCATCCGCACGGGGCGTTGCACAGTGTCCGACGATGCATAAGCGCTTCGCGACATCGGCGTCATCGCTTCAAGTAACGGCAACCCCAACACGGCGGCTGATCCTCGAAGCACCGCGCGGCGATCGATTGTCTGACGCGTTGTCGGCGAGTTCATCGCGATTCGACGATTCGGTTTCATTTCAAGTTTCCTTTAAAGGTCCGTTACCGGTCAGCCGGATTGGTTGATAGGGTTTGATATCGGAACGGACGACTGGTCGCCACCGCAGTGACAATGTCACCCAATCGATATTGATTCGATTTAGTTGTCGCAACAATCTCGTCGATCGTGCATCGATCATCCGGGGTCAGTTCGCGGCCGATCGCAAACGTCAACATTTTTTCGATCAATGATCGCGCCAAGCCATCTAACTCGGTTTCCGCCAGCATCCGACTCAGATCGGCGCCGCCGTTGAACGAACGACCATCCGGCAACGCTCCGCTGGCATCAATCGGCTGCCCCCCCTCCTCGGTTCGGTAGCGACCAATCGCGTCGTAGTCATCCAGACCGAAACCTAGCTGGTCCATCACTCGATGGCACGAGGCACAGGTGGGATCTTGGCGATGTACTTCCAATTGTTGGCGAAGCGTTGCATTGGTGTCGGCATTTTCTCGCTGATCCAAATTGGGAACCCCGGCCGGCGCTTCGGGGGCTGTGGAACCCAACACGTTCTCCAAAATCCACTTTCCGCGCAGAACCGGGCTGGTGCGATTGGGAGTGCTGGTCAATGTCAACACGCTGGCATGGGAAAGCAAGCCGCGGCGAGGTGTCTGGGAAAGCGACACCTTCTGAAATCCGTCTCCCTTCATTTCCACGCCATAATGTTTGGCCAGCGGCTGATTCAGGAACGAATAATCTGCGGTCAAAAACTCGCTGACAGAAAGGTTATTGTGAAGGACGTGCAAGAACAACAATTCAGTTTCCCGCTTCATGGCCGATTTCAGCTCGTCATCGAACACCGGGAACCGCTCACTGTCGGCTTCATGCTGGGCCAAATTCCGCAACCCCAGCCACTGTGCAGCGAATTCCGACGCCAACGCATCGGATCGCTGATCGTTTAAAATCCTTGCGACGTTACTTTTCAGTCGGTCCTCATCGATCTCGTTGCGATCCGCCTGTTCGATCAGCGTTTGGTCCGGCGTGCTGCTCCAGATGAAGTATGAAAGCCGTGTCGCCAATTGATGCTGTGACAGCGGAACATCCCCCAGACCATTGAGCTCCGTCGCCGGATCAGGTGTTTCCACACGGAACAAGAACCGCGGACTGATCAACAGCGCTGACAATGCGATCTGCGTACCACGATGGAAAGACTGGCCATCATCGGTCGCCTGTTTGACCAGCTCGGCGTACGGCCGAATCTCATCATCAGTCACCGGCCCCCGAAAAACCGTCTTCATCAAGGGACGCAGATTCTTGATGGCGGTTTCGGTGACATCGCTGTATCGGTCGCGTCGTTTGGGTGCAACTTGGCGAACAATCTGAAACTGCTTGGGCGGATACGCTTCGCGCGGATGATCGCTGGGACCGTCCACCCGGAAGGATCGAAACATGAACGGGAATTCATCAAAATCGATTCGGTCGTCCGGAGACGTTGCTTTACCGCGTGCAGCCAGGATCGCCTTGACGCGATCCGAATCCATCTCGACGACCGACTTGAATTCCGTTTCTCCAACTTTCAATTCTCGATCGTCATCGACAGCGACCAGCGCCAGACGATGCGTTCCCTTGGTTAGCGTAATGTCTTCACGCATCGAGTCGGAACTGCCGCCGCCGCCGTAATACTGCAGATGGTCAAACGCAACGACTCGGCCACTTTCATCACAGATCGCAACCTTCATGCGTTTGCGCTCATCGGTACTCGTCCCGCCCCGCACCTCAATCCGATACTGGCCGTCGAAGGGCGCTTCGACGTCGATCCAAGCGAAACTGTTGCGGTCAATGAAGCGGCCTCCGAAACGTCCGATTTTCGGTTCTCCATAAATCGGGATCTGGTCGCCCGGGATTTCCTGGTTCAATTTTGGCAGGTCAACTGGATCAATCACAACACGCTTGGACACCTCTTCGGCGGCCTGGATGTACTTTTCAATCAGCATCGGACTGAGCGACAAGACGTCACCATTGTTGTCGAATCCGGCACCCACTTCGTCCGATGGAAACTGATCAGCCGGTCGCAAATCCATTCCGAACAGATCACGAATCGTGTTGTTGTATTCACTTCGATTTAACCGACGAACCGTGACGTTGCCGGCGCGAGGAGTCAGATCACACGTCGATGAATACATCGTCTCCTCAAGCGACGCCACAAGCAGCTTTCGCTGTTCAACCTTCGGTGCATCAGCGCCCTCCGGCGGCATCGCGCCGAATCGAACCATTTCCAACACCCGCTTTACTTCCGTGCTACTCAGATCGCTAAGAGTTTCGAAAGGAGTTAGATCAAGGCCGCCTTCCTGTACGTCGGCATTGTGACAATCCGCGCAAAAAGTTTGCATCAGCGGAAACCCGGATTTCCGCCACTTTGCCAATGCAGCGGGCACGGCGTCTTTGCCGTCTGCCTCTTCGGAATCCGTCACTGTCGAATCGGTGCTTTGGTCCGGCGGCCCGGCTGCTGCGGGCATCGACGAAAGGACAACCATCACCGCCACCGAAATTGGCCGCAGAAGTGGTGCAAAGGAGGGACGGAACGGAATGGTCACACTGCGAAGCGGGTCGATGCTGCGAAGCGAGTCGATGCTGCGGACCAATCGCTTTGCGATCAGGTGATCGAACACGGACGAACCAGGTTGATATGTAGGCGGGACCGGATGGGATCTGTCAGTCATGGACCGACATCACCGACAATTCCGGCGTTGGGTGGGAACTATTATTGTAGGAATCGGGGCACCCTTTTCCAGCCAAATCGGGCTCCTTGCGGCAAATAGATCACCGAATCAGGTGTGCGAAAATGAAAATATCGGCTTCCGGGCGTGTCAAACCGGCCGATACGCATTGCTATTGGCATCAAAAGGACGCACCCACGTCTGTGGTGCCCGGCAACCCCTAGACCGGCAGTAGCTTGGCCAATTCCAAGAATTCGGACGAAAGCTTCTTGGGGCGACCGTCGGGTCCGACGCAGGCGATTGTCGAATCGGCCGACGCGATCAGGGTTTCGCCACGCAGAACATCGTAGTGATGGCGAAGCCGTACCTTGCGAATCTCGGTAACGACGACTTCCAATCGCAACCAATCGTCGAATTCAGCCGCCGCGAAATACTGGACATTCATTTCGGTGACCACCAACAGCCGCCCGGAATCCTCCACGTCCTTGTATCGAACGCCACCGGCACGCAACATCTCGACGCGAGCGTCCTCGAAAAAATTCAGGTAATTGGAGTGGTGAACGCGCCGCTGACCATCGGTTTGATGGTAGGCAACGCGAAATTCGTGGGTGTATCGAAGCAAAGAATGATGGTGCATCCGATCTACTTTAAAATGGAATCGTTCGGCGAGGTCGGCTGGTGGCTCGAGGCTGGAATCATACCAACGGACAAAGGCCCGGTTTCTAAAATCCGGTTTCTAAAATATGGAACGTTGCGACCAACATCCGTTGCCAAGGAACGTTGCCAAGGAATTGGACGATTCGCCCCGCGGGCGATGGCAACCAGCTACAATTTAGCTTCTGCCGCAACTGGGCTTCCGAGTAGGCAGCGCTAGCGGAAGTCGTCAAGACATTCGTAAATGGCCGTGCCGACGAAACTGATGACCAGATCCGCTTCTCGAAAACCAAGCTGCAACGGAGCACTAGTCCGCCCCAGGGTTCCAATGGAATATGGTGTTACCATTGGCCGGCGTAAACTCCCTCCCCAATCCCCACGATACGACCTAAACCATGAATCGAATTCTTTCCTGTGTTACGTTTTCGGCGGCCATTGTTTTTGCATTGCCCGCATGGTCTGTCGAGCCCGTTCGAATGGGCTGCGGCGACATGACATTTGACACGGTTCCAGGATGGGGGCTGCGAGCGGACGGGAATTCGCCACTAGGCTCGACACACGGAGGTGTGGTGGTTGATAAGGAAGGCAATATCTACACGAGCGCACAATCCGGTGTGTTTGTCTTTTCTCCCGAAGGTGCGGTGATTCACACCTATTTGGGACCTGAATACGCCAACATTCACGACATGGAAATCCGTGAAGAGGACGGCGAGGAATACATTTATGGCGCGAGGAATAAGGACGCCGAAGGAATCAAGTTTCGCGTCCGCGGCGGCGACATCGTGCTGAAGCTGCCGTTCCCTGAAGAATCCGGGCTTGGTCTAAAGAAATTCAGTCCCACTGCGATCACCGTTTCAGCAACCGGCGAGATTTATTTATCCGACGGATATGCGAGCAACTATATCTTTGTGTTCGACAAGTCAGGAAAGTACCTCCGTCACTTTGGAACAAAAGGAAATGGATTGAAGGAGTTTAACACGGCGCACGGAATGACACTCGATACTCGCTACGAACCTAATCGATTGCTGATCTGTGATCGCAACCATCAACCCAAAGGCCGTCTATTGCACTATGACCTGGACGGAAACTTCATCGAAGAAGTTGTGACCGGCTTGGGAATGCCAACGTCGGTTGCAATCCAGGGGGACTATGTTTCGGTCCCTGACCTGCACGGTCGGTTGGTGATCTTGGACAAGAACAACACGATCATTGCGGTGCTGGGAAACAATCCCGATCCGGAAAAGGGGCGCAGCTTCGGGATCCCACAGGATCAATGGGTCGAAGGCGTCTTCAGCGGCACCCACGGATCTTACTGGGACAAACACGGCAATCTGTATGTTCAAGATTGGAACGTTTCGGGCCGGTTGATGAAGTTGGTTCGGGTCACGAATTGACCGATTGGAATTGAAAAGCATACACTTCTAGAAAACATCAGTCGGGTGGGAGTGGCACGTGACGTCCTTCGGACTGCATTCACGACGAGGTTGAAATGGAATCAGACGACGGCAGCGGTGCGGCGACGAAATTTAACACAATGCGAGGTCGCAACTATCCCGCGCTGCGGCAGTTCACGATTTTCCTTGAAAACCGCGTCGGTCAACTACTTGAAGTGGTCCGTCGATTCGAAGGAACCGGAATCCGCATCTGCGCGTTGTCGATCAACGACGCCGCCGAATGTGCGTTCGTTCGATTCCTGGTCAACGACGCCGACCGAGGACGTGAGATTCTCGAACGCAGCGGATTGGCGTTGATCGAAACCGATTTAATCGGTGTCCAACTGCCTGAAGGGCCACAACCTTTACTTCGCGTTTGCACCGCGTTGTTGCAGGCCGAATTAAATATCATCCAGACGTACCCGCTGATCGTGCGACCACTCGGAAAACCGGCGGTAGCCATCATGGTCGAGAACATCGAAACGGCGATGGAAACCCTTCTCGAAAAAGGGTTCACAATCATCACCGAAGGTGATTTGGACGACAACCCAACCATTGACCAGTGATGCCGTAAACGAAAGCCTTTGCGACTTTCGCTACGGAGCATCCTTCTGGTCCGTGATCAGCAATTTGATTCGTGAAACGTCCGCTTCGTGATTCTTCATTCGCGGGGGGGCTTCACATCTTTCGTTGCCGCAGCACTCGTTTGCGATGACCGACGATTTTCTCGCTGGATCGCGTCGTAGACTTCTTGTCTGTGTACCGGGATCGACTGGGGAGCTTCGATACCCAAGCGGACTTTATCGCCGCGGATATCGACAATCGTGACAACGACATCGTCGCCGATCATGATGCTTTCGTCGCGGT
>JAGQPO010000767.1 GCA_020426665.1 Planctomycetales bacterium | reverse complement strand
ATCGATCGACATTGTCGATTTGCCAACACATGGGACCGTTGAGATCCGGAGCGGGCGCGTGTTGTATACGCCGGACGCGAACTATTCCGGGCCCGATTCGTTCAGTTATCGTGTCACCGATGGCGAAGGACAAACGTCGAATATCGCATTTGTGCCGATCACCGTCCGTCCGGTGGCCGATGCGCCCTTGTTGTCGGTTGTCCCAGGCGAAGGCAATCAAGATACGGCCATTGCACTGAATATTTCGTCGGAACTGGTCGACTTGGACGGTTCTGAATCGCTACTGATCGACATCAGCAATCTACGCCCGGGTTCGACATTGTCTGCCGGAACCCTGATCGGACCAAGCCATTACCGTCTGACCTCCGCCGATTTGAATGGTCTGACAATCACTCCCGGCCCGGGCATGACCAGCGATTTTTCGCTGACCGTGATGGCGGTCGCTTCCGAGCAGACGGGCGAAACTGCCAATACAGTCATGCCGCTTCCAGTGGCCGTCAACACCATTGCTGTCGACCCGTTGTCGATTATCGACTTTGTTGTCAACGACGGAGACGTCCAACGCTCGCAAATCGACTCTCTGGATGTGACGTTCAACCAGGACATCATGGTCGAGGATCCTGCGGGTGACTTCTGGATCCAAAATACCGATCAGTCCAAGGTAGTTCATATCCCGCCGGATCACTTTCACTACGATTCCAAAACATTCACGCTGCACATCGATGTGCGTGGCATGATCGACACCGACGATCAATACGCAATCGCGATCAATCAGGCGGGTGTGAACAGTGCACTGAATCGTTCGGTGACACTTCAAAGTGGACCCACGTTCTTTACAGAACAATTGACGTTACCGTTCCATCGTTTGCTTGCAGACTTTACGGGTAACAACTTGGTCGACAACGACGACTGGCTGGAGATGGAGCCCCACTATCGAACCGTCACGGACGATCCCAACTACCGTGATGTCATGGACCTGGATGGAAATGGAACCATCGATCGGTTCGACTACGAAATTTGGCGCAACCAGGTCGACGAGACTACCGATTTCTTGGCGCCATTGATTGTCGCCGACGTCGTTCGTCCGGACCGGATTATGGACGGAGCAACGCGCGAATTTACGTCGACCGCAGATCTTTTTGGTGGAGCGTTTGATCCCAGCGGAATGACTAGCTTTACTGCTTCATTGGACAATGCCGCACCCGTTGATCTGATGGGACAGTTGGATCAGTATGGATCGTTTAGTATTCCGCTTTTGCAACTCGCTTCGCTTAGCGGTAAGTCTTTGGCCGACGGGCAACATCAGATCAAGCTGTCAGCGACGGACCGATTCAATAATACAACGGACGACGTAACGATCGATTTCAAGATCGATACGGTACCGCCGGTTTCGCCTTCGGCTCCGGAATTGATCTTACCCGATGGAACGATGATTTCTGGCGGCACGATCTCGGCGACACAGTTCACCTTGCGCACCGACAGTGAAACGGGATCGCTGGTCACCTTGTATCGTGACGGCGTTGAAGTCGCCAGCACCGTTGCCAATAGCCCTGCGGAATTTCCTCTCAACGTCAGCCTTCTGGACGACGGAACCTACACATTCCAAGTGGTCGCCGAAGATAAGGCGACCAACGTCGGGAATCTATCGCAACCCTTGACAATCACGATCGACACAACCGCTCCGGCAATCAACCAATTCGCCTTGGACTCGGCATCCGATACCGGTATCCAGGGTGACTCGACGACGACGTTGGGTGTGGTCAATCTGGTCGGCCAGACAGAACCGATGACGCAGGTGACGTTGGTGGAAACCGGGCAGTCGATGACGTCCGCGGCGGACGGCCGATTCCAATTCGACAATGTTCCGTTAAGCTTCGGCGAAAACGAATTCACTTTGCGAGTGACCGACGCGCTGGGCAACAGCGATACGACGGCACTGTTCGTGTTCCGATCGATTCTGGAAAGTGATCCACCCGCGTTGACCGCGATTCTTTCGCACGACACCGGTCGATCTTCATCGGATCGAATCACGAGCGACGCGACGATTTCCGGCGCCGTCAGCGATGCCAGCGGCGTCACCGGTTTGTTTATTTCGATTGACGACGGCGATTCCCTGGATGTGTCTTCTGCGTTGAATGGTGGCACTTATTCCTTAACGCCGACACTAATCGGTAGCCTCGCCGATTTTCGTGACGGCTTGCACACCGTCAGTCTGTTCGCAGTCGACTTCTACGGGAACCAGTCTCCCGCAGTGGATGTTGTGTTCACGTTGGATACTCAAAACCCATTGCCGCCGTTGACACCCGACTTGAACGTTGCAAGCGACTTGGGCGGTTCAAACAGTGATGACCTGACCAGTGCAACGAGTCTGGGCTTTACGATTTCAACTCAAGCGAACGAACTGTTGCAGGTCGAGCTGGATGGGAACCAACAACTCCAGGCGACGGCAACTAATGGAATCGCGACGTTCACGATCGATTCTCTAGGTGCCGGTTCACACACGATCCGAGCTGTGGCGATTGACGTTGCCGGTAATCAAAGTGCCGCATCGGCGCCTTTGACATTCGTGATTGACTCGACGCCACCCGCTTCGCCGACGATCGTCTTTGCAGGGCCACCCTCGGGGTCCGATTTGATAGACATCTCTGGCAACACCGAATCCGGGGCCACCGTGCGACTGTATCGGCGTGCCGCAATCGGCGCTGCGTTACAAACGACAGCCGACGCCAGCGGGAAATATCGATTCCAGGGCGTGGCAGTTGCCAATGGAGTCAATGCGTTTCGCGTTGTTGCGATTGATCTTACCGGAAACGAAAGCACTTCGACCAGCGAATTCGTTTATACGGCGCCGGACCTTTCACCTCCTGAAATTTCCGTTCAACTTGCAAATGACAGTGGAATCTCCGCAAACGATTTGATCACACGAGATCCTTCCTTGCGCGGGATGGTTGATGATGCCAGTCGCATCGCATCCTTCCAGGTCAGCGTCAATGGATCGACGTTCGTCGATAGCCGCGGATCGTTGTCCGGGTCTAGCTTCGCATTATCCCGTTCGACATTGGAATCGATTGCGGGACGTCCATTGACCGATGGAACGGTTCGCGTCAGCTTGCGAGCGAGTGACGAATTGGGTCACGCTTCGGATGATTTGGATTTCTCTTTCCAACTGGATGTCACCAGACCGGCGACGCCATCGCCACTGGTGCTTTTAAACGACACCGGTGCGCTCAGTGACGACTTTGTGACCAGCGATCCGTCGCTGAAGCTGCAAACGCTCGCAAGCACCTCCGACGCTGAAGTTGTGCTATTCCGCGACGGAGTCGAAGTCGCTCGGCAGCCCGCCAGTGGTACCGTCAACTTTGACATCATGACAATGGAGGGTCGGTTCGCCTTGACGGCCCAATCGGTTGATACCGCCGGTAACGTCAGTTTCTTTACCGCGCCAACCTATGTGGTGGTCGATCGCGGAATCACGACGCCGAAGATCAGTCTCGATCCGACTTCGATTGCACGCCAATTCGGGTCCGGAAATCACACGACGCTCAGCTCACCGACATTGATCGGTCGCGGCGAGCCCGGTGGGACCTTGGAACTGGTTGGAACTCCGTTCGCTACGACGATTGACGATGACGGTCGGTTCGAATTGACGATTGACGTTGAACCCGGAGTCAATTCGTTTGAAGTTGTCAGCCGCGATGATGCTGGAAACGAGGTCACGACGACCTTCGAGGTGAACTACCACGACATTCGTCCGCCACAAATCACCATCGCACTTCAAAATGATACCGGCCGCAGCAACACCGATCTGCGAACTTATGACCCAGCGTTAAGGGTTCTGGCCGTCGATTCACTGCCCGTGTCAACATTGACCGCCAGTTTGGATGGCAAACCTGCACAAGATGTTCTCCCAATGCTGGACGAAGATCTGTTGCTGCTGGATGCGGCGCACTTACAGCAACTTCTTGGAAGTGACCTGCAGGATGGTCGCCATACGATTGTCATCGGTGCCGGTGACTCGGCGGGTAACTCAACCACCCAGTCGTTGTCATTCGATTTAGATCGCATCGCACATCCCGCCAACACGCCACCGGATTTGATTTCGGGTGACGACGCTGGGCCGAGTGCATTTGACAACGTCACGAACGTGACCACGCCAAGAATCCGATTGTTTGCCGAATATGGATCACTGGTCCATTTTTATGCAGATGGAAATCTGATCGGCGAGGCCTATTCCAACGGGGTCGCAATGGTTGTGTCACCCGAATTGACCGACGGCGTTCACACCTTCACGGCAACCGTCGAAGATGTGACGGGTAATCTCAGCAACATGACGCCGCCGCTGAACGTGACGATCGAAACCGTTGCACCGATTGAACCTCAATTTGTGTTCGATGGCGGTGAATTCGATGTCGTTGATGCGCAAACCACGCTGGAAACGATTGGTCTCATTGGCATGACCGAAGCTTTGGCACGCGTTGAAGTTGCCTCAGTGTCCCTTGTCA
>JAGQPO010000766.1 GCA_020426665.1 Planctomycetales bacterium | reverse complement strand
CCGACCAACCACCTGGACGCCGAATCCGTTTCCTGGCTGGAACAGCATCTGGCCCAATATCCCGGAACCGTCGTTGCCGTGACCCACGACCGATATTTCTTGGACAACGTGGCCAAATGGATTTTGGAAATCGACCGCGGTCGTGGGATTCCGTTCGAAGGCAATTACACGGCTTGGTTGGAAGCCCGACAAAAGCGTATGCAGTTGGAACAGCGGTCGGCAAAGGCTCGCGAGCGGACATTGGCACGCGAATTGGAATGGATCCGCATGAGCCCCAAAGCTCGTCAGGCCAAGAGCAAAGCCCGTATCAAGGCCTATGAAGACCTGGCCGCGCAATCGTTCGAAGATCGGCCAGACGAATTGGAAATCCAAATTCCCTCGAATCGCCATCTCGGGGAATTGGTCATCGAAGGCAAGAATATTCATAAGGCCTTTGGCGACAAGGTCTTGATCGATGATCTGTCGTTCCGGTTGCCCGCCGGCGGCATCGTCGGAGTGATCGGTCCCAACGGCGCCGGAAAGACCACGTTGTTCAAAATGTTGACCGGCGTCGAACCACCGGATCAAGGACAATTTCGTGTCGGCGACACGGTTGATCTGGGGTACGTCGACCAGAGTCGCGATTCGTTGGCCGACGACAATACCGTTTTCCAAGAGATCAGCGGCGGGACGGAAACGATTGTCTTGGGCGGACGCAACGTCAACGCACGCGCCTATGTCGCACGATTCAATTTTCGAGGCCCCGACCAAGAAAAGAAAGTTGGCAATTTGTCCGGCGGTGAACGCAACCGAGTTCACTTGGCAAAACTGCTGCGACGTGGTTGTAATGTGTTGCTGTTGGACGAACCGACCAACGACTTGGACGTCGATACTTTACGAGCTCTCGAAGAAGCGATCATGAACTTCGCAGGGTGCGTCGTTGTTACGTCGCACGACCGCTGGTTCCTGGATCGTCTCGCAACGCATATCCTTGCGTTTGAGGGAGACGGAAAAGTCACGTGGTGTGAAGGCAACTTCGAAGTTTACGAACGCGGGCTGCGCGAGCGATTGGGTGAAGACCCGAACGAAGTCAAACAGGCGCGTTACAAAAGCATTCACGCCGGGTAACCGCGGGTGCCGGATGAGCCGGCATATTCCGTGCTCCAACAATGAATGGCCGCGTGGGGCGGTCGTCAATTTTTCCTAACCAGATTCTAGATAAGTATTGTTATGACCATTCTCCGTATCGGAGCGAACGAAAAGTACTCCGGAAATTGGGACGATGTTTTCGGCGGCAAGAAAAAGACGGCGACAAAGTCGAACGCCAAAGCCAACAAAAAAAAGGCCGCTAAGAAAGCTGCGACAAAGAAAGTGACCGCCAAGAAAGCGGCCGAAAAAAATGTCACCGCGAAGAAGGCGGCCAAGAAGAAAACGGCAAAGAAAAAGACTGCCAAAAAGTAATTCGTGGTGTTTGATTCGGTCGACGGCCTACCCTCCTTTGCTTGATCCATGTCCATCATCCCACCACCGGAGTCGCTCGACGATTCGCTAAAGCGGTTGGCGGGATATTTGAATTTCTCCAGCGGCAGCAGCGACCCGGCGATCGCTTCGCTTTGGAACGAAGTTTATTTTCATGCCAGTCAGGGCAAACCGCTGACGGGGACACCCGCATGGCTGGTGTTGAATCATTGGATTGAGCAAACGTTGGTTTCGCTATCGAAATCCAATTCGGCATTCGCCGACATCACCCAAGCCCGCGAACTGTCGCGTCTGTTGCTCAGCGAGTTGCTTCCCGCGTACATGGATTACCATCGGGACCTGCTGTTTCATCAGGAACCGGAAGTTCTGTTCAATGGCTTCTTTCTGGCACGTGCGGCCGAATCGCTATTGCGTCTCTATGCCGAACAGGGTTCAACGCCCGCCGACGAATCATCGAAGTCATTGGTTCACCAAGCAATCATCGAATTAAACGATTTCGTCGGCTATCGTCCGGTTGCCGTACTGGAAAACCGAAAATGCCAGCCTTATGCAAATGAGTTTGTGCGGCCGATTCCGTTGTATGTCCAAGGGGCCGGCGTATCGGCGGGCACCTATTTCGATCTGATCACCCAAACGATCGAAATTCTGCAAGACACCGACCCCGATTTGCTGCGGAGCGCGTCGTTTGAATTCGGCGAACTTAGGGAACTGGCTCTTGATCCGCGTGCGTACGATTTTGATCATCCCGTCAATCGGCGTCCCAATTACCACTTCGGCGGCTGGGACGAACGAAGTGTCAACTCAGAGGGCTACTACACACGATTCATCCTGCGACAAGTCACGCTGGATTCGCTATTGAGTCGAGCGACCGACCAGGGGCGAATCGAGGTCCAGGGCCGGTCGGCAGACGAATTGATGACCGAGGCGGCGACGGTTTTGGCGGGTACCATCTTGATGGCCAGCGGGATCAGCGGCTGGGGTCCGTCGGCTTATTCGAGCGAAGTAACATTAAGCACGTTGATGAAGCCTATTGCGGAATACCGTGATGCGTTTTATCTGGACAGACTGGCAAAACTGACCGGGGACCATCGTTGTCGATTGGACGAGGAACAACAGGTTCGTCGTCAACCGTTCGGCGCAGCCCGCCAGCACTTGAATGCGGCTCTGGCCGAGCGGCGCGCGGCACAATTGCAGCATGTCCAATTAGCCCGTTTGTATGCGCGGATGGGTTATCCCGATGCTGCGACACGCCAAATCGACGTGGTGCCGGCGGCTTCGGCGCGAATGATCTGTCGCATTGATTGCGAAACCACCCTCGGCTTGAGGGCGCTGCGATTCGGCAAGCTTGACGAAGCGATGCAAGTCCCATCGCTGGTCTACGATTTACTGCGACGGGCAATCAAATGTGGTGCCCTTGCGGATCCCTGGGACCTGATCGGGTTCGCCGGCCAATTCAGTTTGCACCCCAGTCCGGAATGTAGCGTCCATGATTCGCGAGTCGACGATCTGCTGTATCTGGTCGACCAACTGTTCAGCTACATGGCGAAAGTCTGGAGCGAGGCCGCAGCTCGAAACGATACGGCGTCTTATGAAGCGATCAGCGAGTTGTATCGTGAAGTCGCCCAGTGGTGGCGTCAGTTTGGTGCCCACACGGTTGCGTCATTGGAAGCCACCGACCCGCTGGAGTCGTATGATTCGGCCAGGTTGGTCGCGCGTGCGTTGCGAGTTTGGCACGAGGGCGGTGCGGCGGCAGGTGACGTAAAGTTTTGGGCGCCCCACGCCGACTTTTTTGATTCACCCCGAGCCTACGCGTTGGTGATCTCGGCGTTGTTGGAGCGTCATGATTTTTTGCCTTCGATGGCATTGTTAATCCATTGGCTAGGAAACGCCAGCGAAATCGGCCTTCGCCAGGGTGGCAATTCGCTTCCGCGATTGGCCGAGCGGTGGCTGATGAAACTCCGCGGACAATTCAGCGAGGCTCCCGCCGAATCGCATGTCGCAATGGAGACACCAGCGATCGCAAATTCGGACATTTGGCCGTTGGCCCGCAGGTGTTTTGATTTTTTGGAAGCCAACGCGGAAGAGTTCTGGTCGGCGCCTAAGTTCTCGCTCGGAGACGACCGCAAGCCGCCGCGAGATTGGGACCAGGAACTCGCCGGTACATCGGACGATGACTCGATAGGCGAAAAAGGCGGATTGTACGACGCCGCCTACGAAGGAGTTTCGTACAAAGACACGACGGACGATGGTATTGATGGCGCCATCTTTGAAAACTCCGGTGACGGCAGCCGAGACGAATTGGAAGCCGAATGGAAACGATTGGTCGATCGACTGACGTTTCTTCAATCGCTGGCCAGGATGTGGTCGGTCGCCGCAGACATCGTGATCACGGATCCGAATCTGGATGATCCGGTTCGCGTCAAGGACCAATTGGACGCACTGCGTGGCTGGGCACATCGCGCCAAAGAGAATCGGATCGGGCTGCTCGAATTGCTGGATGCCGTAAGAGAGTACAAGCTTTCTGCCAGCGGCAGCGACAAGGAATCCATGCGAGATTACGACCGGTCACGCGTGCTGCGAGATTCGTTGATGGAGCGGATCATCGGGACCGCCGTCGAAATGTCTGACGCTCGCCGGTTGATTTGTGGCGTCATCATCGCGCACGTCGGCCGTCACGATGCGCTGCACCCGGACGCCGCGACAGACCAGGTGGCCAGCCTGGAAGCGGGACTGGACGAGATGTCAGCCGACGATGTTCAAGCGGTCAAGTTGTATGCGTCGTTGATTTCCGGCGACAGCGATGCGACGCGGGCGTTGTTCCCCGAGTACGTCGATGCCATCAGCCACGAACATCTGCTTTATATTCCGCTGTCCCGAGGCGGTGATCCGGTAAAAATCTATCTCGCGCGTTTGCGACAACGCGTTTTGCGACACCTGATGCATTGGTTGCCGCGTCGCGGGTTGATCAGCCAGTCGTGTCGTTTGATCGAAGTGTCTCGGTTGATGGAACAACAAAACAGCGTCGGCATCGGCGCCGTGACCGAGTTCGATAGCCTGTATCGCGACGGTTTCACGGCGCTCGTCGAGTCATTGACTGCGGCGGTGCGGCAAGGACGCAGCGATGACGAGTTGAATGGAGACGAAGAAGCGATCGGCGATGTGTTGATCCCGTTGGTCGAACGGTTGACCGAGACGATGCTGGGCTCGTGGTTGGCGCACAGTCAAACGTTACGATTGTCCCCGCTGGAAACCGTCAGCGACCGACAAAGTTGGGAACGGTTGGTCGAATTCATTCGGGCCTATGGGGACCCGATATTCACCCAAGTGTTTTTGCAGCTGGGAAACGTACGTGCGATTTTACACCAAGGTGTTGCCGATTGGTTGCAGCGTGTGATCGACGAGGACGACGCGCAAATCGCCGACATGGAATTATTCGAAGACCTGCGCAACGGAAAACTTTCCATGAGTCAGGCGAATCGCTGGATCACGCTGGTCTATGAAGCGTTGATCGATCACCATGCCGAGTACCAGGACTACAACAGTACGACGACGCAGAGTGATCGAGGGGACTTGGTGTACATGTTCATGGACTTCCTGCGGCTGCGTTCAAGTTACGAGCGGATCGCGTGGAATTTGAAACCCGTGATGTGGGCTCACGAGGTTCTGGTCGGTCAGGGGCTGGAGAACGCAGCCATGATGTGGCGCCGCAGTTTAAGCGAACGGATCGGCGCCGAAGCCGACAAGTTCGTCACTCGGCTGCGAAAGATGCAGAAGAATTATTCCATGCGAATGCCGACCATTGCCGATCGGATCTTGGAACGGTTTATTCAGCCGATGACGATTGCAAGGATGCGGGCGCTGGTCAAACCCGCGATGCAAGACGCCGAAGCCGGACGCGATAGTTCGCGATTCGAACTGCTGGAAGCCGAAGCCGAGTTGTTATCACGAACACCCACCGGCGCCGGACTGGATGTTCCCGCCTGGTTGGCGGCCTTGGAGGAGGAAGTCGAGTTGTTGGCCAAACGCAGTTCCAGCAGTGAGATTGACCCGGAATCATTGATGACGATCCCGATGAATCCGTTGGGAGTCGACCAGGTAAACGACCAACTGGAAATCGCCCAGTCCCAAGGTCGTCGTCTACCCCACATGCGTTCCGAGTAGTAACACGGCGAGTGCTGATCGAACGCTGTTTACTGCTGCCCCGATGGGCCAGTTGCCGGAAAACTACCCCTTTCCCCTTTTTGCGACCCTTGGTCGCTGATCGCTCCGCGATCAAAGCGTAAGA
>JAGQPO010000765.1 GCA_020426665.1 Planctomycetales bacterium | reverse complement strand
ACTGCGTCGAAATCCCGACCTGGCAAACTTTCTCGAAATCCCAAAAAACACCCCATCAGCCACTTGAAAAAACCTCAGATGTCTCCGGGCTGAAAAGCGCAACTTCAAAAATGAATACTCACGCTGCTATGAACCGAACTTGATTACTGGGCGATCGCCCCAGAACCTCGTTTCCATAGTTTGAAAGCGTTGCATCGGCGACTTCAAAACCGTGACGGAACAACAGGCTGAACTCGCCGTGGGTTAGCCGGCGTAATGTCGTTTCGATTTGCGAGACAACACTCACTTCGCTATCAGTCAATGCCGGTTTCCCGCCGCTCGGATGACGCAAATACATCCGTTTGGTTGCCAGCCCCAGACGCAGATAGGCTCCGGTTCCTGGGTTCTGTTTAAAATGCTCCATCAACATTCGCGCCCGAAGGCTTCGAACTTGATCCGTCGCGACATCAACCAAACGCAAGGATGCCTTCAAGTAGCCGGGCCGCCACCTCGAATGACGCGTTTCACTGGACAACGGACGCGACGCATCGCAAACGATCAAGAAATCGGTTCCCTCCCGCAACCCTTCACCCGGTTTGAACAGCGCCTCGACACCCAGGTTGTCGTAAACGCCACCGTCCCAAAGATGAAGGTGATTGTATTTAGGCAAGATTCTGTGCCAAACGCCGTCGACAGATTCGCTCCACTGATGATGTCGCGATCCGATGCGCAGGGGACCGATCAATCCTGGAACTGCGGCCGAGGCGGCGAGCGCTTGCGACAATCGAAAATCAGGATCTCGGATGTACTTGGTTTGATAGTCACCCATCAAGTCTCGTTGGAATCGCCAGTTTTTTCCGGTCTGATAACAGGTGGCGTTGATAATCCATTTCGGCGCGATTGGTAAATCCGCCAGTGATCCTGAAATCCCCCAATCACTTTCCAACGCGTCACCGAGCACCGACGCGCGACCGGAGACCAGTCGCCAGGGGAATAGCAGCGAATTCAGGACGTAGGTCCGCTGGACGTTTCGCGTCGTCAATATCGAAAGGCATCGCGGAACGATGTGATGCAGGTATTCATCGCTACTCGGCCAGCGATAACCAGCCGACGCGATCACCAGCCCGGCAGCCAAACTTCCCCCGGACACGCTAGAGACGATTTCAACATTCTTCAACAAATCCTGTCGCGCCAGCCTCGCCAGCACCCCCAAATGAAACACCGTCGCGCGGACACCACCACCAGAAAATGCAAGAGAGATCTTCATGAAACGATGTGGTGTTGGCGTAAAATTGGGGTCCAGATGGTCTCGCGACTCGTGATGCTGCCGAACGAATACGTAATCCTTGCGCGGTGCACCTACGAGCCAATTGGGGCATTCGATATCCGGTCGATCCTAGGCTCCAACCAGCCGCCAAATCCATATCAATCTGGACTTCATCCAATTGAAGGTCGCACCGTCTTGTACGAAACATCAAGATGGCTGGTGCCCGGGGATAATGTGTGGCTTTTTTCCCCATCGCGACTTTTCGGTGCAGTTTCGGTCGATAGGGCTCCGCAAGCAAAGACGGTCTCCATTGGGCTTAGCGTTCATTTGGACTTATCATGAATGTTATGATTGAGTCGGCATGAGTTGTGCTGGCAAGTTGGCGCGCCAACGAGGGTTGTCGGAGCGTGATCGAGCGGTATTGGGGACTTTCGTTTTTAAAACCAGACGAAACACATGAAATTAGCAGCCAAACTCATACTCGTTTTTGTGATCGGGGTACTTGGGATTGTTGCGGTGTTTTCTTGGCAAACCATCCGTCGGCAATCGGACTGGGAGGAGTCGCGGCGATCGGATCACGCGAACGACGTCGTCGGCGCCATCACGCCGGCGATTAACGAGGCCTATCGAAACGGCGGCACCGTCACGATCCAACAAGTCGTCGAAATTTCCGCCCGGTATGTTCCCGGACAGAGTCTTCGTTGGGTGGAAGGTGACCAGTCTCGCGAGGAAGCGAAAACAGTGACGTCCAAAAGTGTCTCGCGTTTGTCCGTTTCTGTGGAGGATGACGGAGCGATTTCTCGAAAATTTGTTCCCTTAGTCATTGATGGAACGGAAGTCGGCGGCGTCGAAGTTTCTGAATCAACAACAAACCGCGATCGTTTCATTCAAGGCTCTGTCGTCGCGTCACTACTTTCCTTGCTTGGTGTTGCCGCACTGTCCAGCGCGGTGATCTACTTTGGCGGAGTCTTCCTGGTCGCCAAACCACTCGGAATTCTGAACGAACAGGTTCGCCGAATCGGACAGGGCGAATTGCCGCAACCACCGGCGCTGGAAAGCAATGATGAACTCGGTTCGCTCGCGCTGGCGATCAGCCAAATGAGTCAGCAATTGCACCGCCAACAAGACACCATTCGACATACCGATCGACTGGGCACCGTCGGGACCTTGGCCGCCGGAATGGCGCACGAAATGGGGACGCCACTGAACGTGGTCGCCGGGCGAGCGAACTTGATCGCAAGCGGGCAACTGTCGCCCGAAGAAGTCAATCAGAGTGCACGAACGATCAAATCGGAAGCCGAGCGGATGACAGCAATCATACGCCAATTACTGGACTTCGCGCGCCGTTCTTCGGCCGACCATGTCGCCATCGACGTGCGATCCATCGCCAAGAAAACCAGTGATCTGATTCAGCCGCTGGCAGCAAAGTCATCTTGCCATCTTGCTTTGGAAATGGATGACGAACCCTGTGAAATCAATGGCGACGCAACACAAATCCAGCAGGTTTTGACCAATCTGATTACCAATGCAATCCAGGCGATGCCACGCGGCGGTAACGTTGGCGTCACCGTGCGCCGTCTTGGATCCAGCGATGGAACCAAAATTTGCATTCGAGTGACAGATGAGGGTGACGGGATCGATTCAGCAGACATCGACCGCGTCTTCGAGCCTTTTTACACCAGCAAGGATATCGGGCAGGGAACCGGTCTTGGTTTGTCGATCGCATATGGCATCGTCAAAGACCACGGAGGCGAAATTAAAGTCGAAAGCGGTAACGATCAACCTACTACGTTCACGATCTACCTGCCCGCCACGGATCAATCATGAATCAGCGAACCTCCAATGGAAACGTGCTGGTCGTCGACGACGAAAAGAGCATGTGCGAGTTGATCGAAACGGATTTGAGGTTGCGCGGCGTGTCCAGCCGCTGGTGCACCTCTGCACCCGACGCGCTGGACGCAATTCACCAAGACGATTTTGATGTCGTGCTGACCGATGTGAAAATGCCCGGAACCTCCGGGCTTCAACTCTGTCAACAACTTTCTGAGCTTCGACCCGACGTCCCGGTCATCGTGATGACCGCGTTTGGGACACTCGAAACGGCGATCGCCGCGATGCGAAGTGGTGCGTATGACTTCATCACCAAGCCGATCGAAATGGATCTGTTGGCGATCACGCTGAAACGAGCCATCCAACACCATCAACTGACCGAACAGGTGCGACTACTGAAGTCACCGCTCGGTGAGTCTGATTCGTTCGGTGGGATGATCGGCAAAAGCCCTGCGATGAAACGGTTATACGACCAGCTTGACCGAGTTGCACAGAGCGACGCTGCCGTGCTGATTACCGGCGAAAGCGGAACCGGCAA
>JAGQPO010000764.1 GCA_020426665.1 Planctomycetales bacterium | reverse complement strand
TTCACGGCGGAGCGGTCGAGTCGGAACTTCTCGGCAATTTGATGTTGGCCGACGGAGGAACGAACCTGTTTGTGACGGACGATAGTCGAACGGGTTTCTTCTCGGACTACAACATTCTGCACGCCGAGAACGGTGGCGATCTGGTTCGCTTCATGCAGACCGAGTTTAAGGACATCCTCAATTGGCAACGAGATCTTGGCGTCTTTGACCAGCACTCCATGGGGACGACGATTATTGACCCGTTTACAGTGAAACCTTACTTGACGATGACTGACGATGTGGTGTCGCGGCAGTTGCCGTCCGTCGCCAATCAACGGCGGACTTCTCCAGCGACCGACGGTGGAGATCCACTGACGAAGGTCCAAGACGCGGTAGCAACGAATCGAATCGCCAACTCGAGTTTCGAAAACGGATTGACGAATTGGACCTCCTCTCCCACGCTTTCTCGGTCAATCAGCAATTCCACTTCGTACGATGGCGACAACTCACTGGATATCAATAGTTCGGTGTCCGGTGTCCTGTCGCAGATCATTGACTTGACGACCGCGGGCGTCGATTTGGCATCCGTGGACGCGTCGCGATTGGATGTCATCGGATCGGTCCGATTACGCACCGCCGGGAATTCGGACTCGACGCTGCGACTGGAGATCGCGTTCCGCGCGGCGGATGATTCGATCATTAAATTGTCGCAGCTGGATCAACCCGCTTCAAACGATCGCTGGTATCGCGTCGGTGATCGTTTGCCGATTCCCGCCGGGACGCGGACGATTGTCTATAAGATTGTTTCTGATGGCGGCGCGGCAAACGGAACAATCGAACGGATTGACGATGCGTATTTAGCGATCGTCGATGATCAGTACGCCCCGGACAGCGGTTACCGGGCCGGTGTGCGTGAGGACTATGAAACTGCGGACGGTCCCCGGATCTATCTTCGCAGCCCGGATCTGTATGTCGACTGGGAACGCGATCTGCCGAAGACGATCCGATGGGAATCCTTCGACGTGCCCGTCAATGAACCCGTGCGGATCGATCTGATGCAGGATTCGCCTGACGGGCCGGAGTACATCACCACGATCACAACGGCGACGGCGAACGACGGCGAGTTTGCATGGACACCGGTCAACTCCGGTATCGACTACGGAACTCATGGTTTGCGTTTGCACATTTCGCTGGCAAACGCCCTGGTCGTCTTCGATCGAAGCTTTGAAGCATTCTCCGTCCCCGAGAACACCACTACGTTCTTTGCTAACGACGATTCGATCGTTGACGATTCTCTCACGACAGCGATCGGCAGTCATCGAAACACCGGCCGAGTCGCCGATTCTCCAAAGCCCTCGCTGGCCGCGCTGGTGGATACGTACACGATCACGGCCGGTGACGTCGTTTCGCTGGACACCGGCAACTACGCGTTGTTCTATCCGCAAGTGATCTCCAACGTGCCTGGAATCGGTGACGACGAAGGATTCACCTTGCGAGGTTCGTCGACGGGTGCTGCGCAGCTTCGTCATGTCTTGCCGGGCACCAATGCTCCGCTATTGCGGTTGACCGATGCCGATTTCATGACCATCACCGGTTTGGATCTGTCCGGTGGCCAGTACGGATTGTATGCCGACTCTGGATCCAGCTCGCTGACCGTAGCCGACTTGACGTTGAGCTTGAATCGCGAAGACGGTTTGTATGTCGGCGGAAATCTCCTTTCGCTTGCCAATGTCGACACTTTTGGCAATCAGAATCACGGGATTTGGGTTCGGGGAAGCGTTGGGCCGGTAACGAACGTCCACGCTTGGGAAAACACAGCAGCCGGTTTGTACATCGAAGGCAACGTGCACTCAGTGACCGACTCGGAATTCCATGACAACGGGGGAACCGGGTTGTCGCTCGGCGGCGCCGGATCCGTGCAGGTGCTTCGCAACGAGAGCTATCGCAACCAGAACGGTTTGGTCGTCACGGGAACGACGGGAAGCGTCATCGGCGGCAGTGACTTGACACTCGGCGACGGCAACCTTGTTTACGAGAACCGGGGAAATGGGATTTCGATTGGTGGAGATGTCTTGATTGCCGGAAACACTGTTTATGGCCACGCCTCCGGGACTGGCATCAGTGCTGGCTGGCAGGGAGGACGCGTCGAGAGGAATGTGGTTTATGGAAACCGCACCGGAATCAGTTCCACCAACGCGCCGGTCGTTGACAACCGCGTGTTTGGGAGCGAGCTTGCGATTTCGGCGCGAAACTCCAGCGGCAACGTCGTGTATTCGTCGAACAAGGGGATTTCCGGCTCGATTGTCATGAACAATTTGATCTATGACATCGGCGATGTTGCGATCGATTCCTATGGTCCACAAATCATTCGCAACAATACCGTCGACGTCGTAGCGGCTACCGCGATCCGAATCCGGTCTGGGCAAAGTCCGGACATTCGCAACAACATTCTGCGACTTCAAGACGGCACGGCGTTTGATCTGGATCTGGCCAGTCAGTCCGGTCATCACAGCGACTTCAATCTATTTGAATTGGGTGGGACATCTGTAATCGGAAGCTGGGCAGGCGCCGTTCGCTCGACGCTGCCTGATTGGCAATTCGCCAGTCAATCAGATGGGAACAGCCTGATCGGGACGCCCAGTTTCGTCGATCCCGCCGGAGCCGACGGCGTGATCGGGATGGACGGAACCAGCCGAGGGTTCGATGACGACTATCACCTGCAGAGTTTGTACGGCAGTTTCCACGGCGGTGTGTTTGCGCCGGTGATCGATACCGCGAGTGGCTTACCGGCGCTGATGCCGGCAACGGAGTCAATCGACTTGGTGTCATCGATCGCCATCGACCGAGGCGACGAGAATTTGCCGGTCGGAAATGAACCGTCCAACAACGGCGGGTTTATCAATTTGGGCACCTACGGAGGCACGATCTACGCGTCGAAGAGTCCGACCGAGTTTCTATTCGTCACGGAACCGGCCGCACCGCAAGACTGGCCGGCAGGGCAAACATACGATGTGGCATGGCGAACGAGTGATACCAACGGAACGGTTGATATATCTCTGGTACCCGTGGGTGGCGGAACACCTATCTTGATCGCCGATGACACTGAAAACGATGGACGTTTCGAATACACGGTCGACGTCGCCATCGCGCCGGGGGACTACACGGTGCGAGTGGAATCTTCGGCTGGATCGATCGGTGATTCGTCCGTAGCGGTAACGTTGCTCGGTGAAGTCACCGCCTATTATGTGAACATCGCCGGAGATGCGGACTTCTCTGACAACCAATACACCACCGCGGCCGGTGACGTTGCAGCGACGGGAACGACACCCGCTGATCCGATGCCGTCGCTCAAGCAAGTACTGGACACCTACGACCTGGAACCGGGAGACCTGATTTACATCGACACGGGACATTACGTCATCGATGTCAACATCGTGATTGGTGCTGATGACTCCGGCGTCACCATCACCGGACCGACGGATTCCGACAAGACGGCGACCTTCGATCGCAACAGCACGGCCGCTGGTGCGGCTGTGATTACGTTCAGCGGTGCGTCGGACATCATCCTTTCATCGTTACAAATCACCGGCGCAGCCACAGGGGTTTTATTGGCGACGGGAAGCGGCAACTCCAATATCACGATTTCCAACAACCTTGTATTCGGAAATATTACTGGAATCACTGTCGGCACTGGCAACATTGGAACTTTGATTGACCACAACGAGGTATTTGACAACTCGTCTTATGGAGTAAGTGTCGCTGGCGACCAAACTCTTGTTTCGAACAATCGTGTGTTCGCAAATCGTTATGGAATCAACAATCCTTATGTCAACCCGGCCGTGAAGCGAGAGATTATCGGCAACGAAGTTTTCGCGAACGCGGATTATGGGATCTTTGCATACCTTGCCGGCACGGTCGCACGGAACAATACCGTTTATGGTCATCGAGGCACGAACGACTACGGAATCAGCGCAGTCAACGGCGCGGAAGTTTCTGAAAACGATGTTTTCGATAACTATCGGGGCATCTACCTTGGAGGAGGATTGGTGCAGCGAAATCGCGTCTTCGGCAACTCGTTCGGTGTGTACGCCAGTGGTTCGGACGGATCGGTTACACAGAACGTCATCTACTCCAATGGACAAGGGATCGACTTTGATCCCTATAGTTCATACCCATACCAAAGGAACGGCGCGCGAATACAATCGAATCTAATCTATGCGAACGAAACCGTGGGCATCTCGTTATTCGGTGCCACGACGGGCTCCCAGGTAACCGGAAACACAATCTATCAGGTCGATGGCAATGCGATTACGGTAGGAAACTCGACCGACGTTCGACTGCAGAACAATATTTTTGCAGTCGGTAACGGAACCGCGGTCGAGGTACAAACCGACGGCCAGAGCGGTTATGCCAGCGATTACAACCTTTTTTCTTTGGGCACCGGGGCGACTGCCGGACGCTGGGGCGGACACGAACTTGCCGATCAGGCGGATTGGACCTTTGAACTCGGCATGGAAACCAATGGCTTACAAGATGATCCAAGATTCATTGACGTTGACGGTGTCGATGATTTACTCGGATTCTCTCGCCAAATCCTGTCGTCGCAAATCATTGATGACGGCGATGCCGGGTTTGAAACGAATGGCACCTGGACGGTTAACAGCACGGCGGGTTTCTCCGACGACTACTTGCAGGGTGACTTGAATGATTCCGGAACGGCAACTTGGACGTTCACCGGATTGATTCCGGGCAAACACTATCGCGTTGGGGTAACGTA
>JAGQPO010000763.1 GCA_020426665.1 Planctomycetales bacterium | reverse complement strand
GTATTTAGTTACCGCCAAGGTCAAGCCCGGGATGCGTCAGGGGCCAATGGTCACAAAGATGTTGGTTGAATTCAAGAAACTTGCGCAAACCAGTGGTGAAACGGTCACCGAGCCGTCGGCGGAGAAATCGGAGGATGAGGTTGCCGATCAGGTCACTGAGGCCGACGATGACGAAAAGATTCAGACGCTTGATGAAAATACCTACTACACGTCGGTGGAGTGCGCCGGCAGCGTGATCGGGGCGCTGTCAGTTTTGGAAACGTCAAATCTGAAGACGACCGAACGAGGGGGGTATATCTGGACACTCGGCCGCTTGGGGGCCGATGATAAGTTAGAGTTTCAAGCTCTTGTCACATTGAAGGGTAGCGAGAAAGACTCTACAAACCTTACGATTGGGGAGACTTACCCAAGTGACGTAATTGAGGCAAAGTTTGCCGAGCCGATCAGCAAAGGCCAGATGAAGCTGTTTCGACTAAATATGACGCTCAAGGCAAGTGACAAGACGATCGACTTGCTCGGTAAGAACAAAGACGACTTCGGATGGATGTGGATAGAGTCCGATAATCCGAAGGTAAGCCGCATGAGAATTGCGGTGAAAGTGATGATTGAACCGAGACCCTAGTCCGCCGTCGTCGTTCGGCTGCGGCAATCCATCGGATCGTGTTGTGAAACAAGCACCCCAATTCGCATTGACCCTTTCCCGCCGCCGTGACAGCATTGGCCGAGTTTTCCATCGGAAAACTGGAACAATGACGCATTGGATCAGTGTCGTCATCTTGGGAGGAATCCTTAGCGGCTGTTCCGATGTTGACCCGCCTGAGGTTGCGCAGGAGTATCCGATCGAAGCGGAAGTTGCTGCTGCGTTTCAGGCCCACTCGCGTGAAGCCGGGGTGGATGATTCACTGCCGATCCAGTGGAATATCGATTCGCCAATTGAAACGCGACCGGCGGCCGCGCGTTCAGGTTCGGTCAGGACGGAGCTGGCGCATTTTTCACAGTCCCTTGAACGCCCGGTAAAACTGAGTTTTGGCGGGTTCATGGATGCCAAGTACCGGCCGGCGAAGAAGGATTCAGTAAGCGATCCGGTTCTATTGGTTCAGGCACCGGCGTTGCCCGCAGTCCCGGCCGGTTTCGACCAGGACGATGAATCCGGCGATGGCAACCCGGGCGATGCCGGTCCAAGTGCGTCGGATCTTGGTCGCGTCGAGATTGTTCCCACGCCACCTGCCCGCCCGGAAGTGAAAGCCGAATTGATTCCAACCCCGCAAGGGATTCCGGAGCGATCGGCAGCAGGCGGAGATCGTAAAACGAACCCGGTCGCTCGAATCGCCACCGAAATCGGCGAATCAAAGAGCCTACTGGCGGATCCCAAGCCGTCATCAATGGAGGCGACTGCGGCGCGAGAAACAACGCCTGGCAAGCCAGCGTTGATTGACCCGTCGATGGATTTGGGTCTGGTCGGTGCGACGGACGGGCCGGAAGACTTTAAACAGTGGCCGATACCCGACGCCGTATTGTTTGTGACCGGTGACCAACACGGTTATATCGAACCGTGTGGTTGCACGGGATTGGACAAGCAAAAGGGTGGCGTCGCACGCCGGTACACCTTCATCAATCAACTGCGCGAAATGGGATGGCCACTGATTCCCGTCGACGCCGGGAATCAGATTCGCGGCATACGAAAACAGGCGGCGATTAAGTTCGAGAAGTCGACCGAAGCACTCAAGCAGATGAAGTACGAGGCTGTCGGTTTTGGTCCCGGCGACATGCGGTTAAGTTCCGGCGATTTGATTGCTTACACACTTGCACAAACCCCGGAGGACGCGATGTATGTTTCCGGGAACATGGTTTTGTTCGATCCTTCGTTTTTGCCGACGTACAAAGTCGTCAAAAAAGCCGAGTGGAATGTCGGCATCACGTCGATATTGGATCCCGACGCTTTGGAGTCGCCCGTTGATTCTGAAATCACCATTCAACCCATCAAAGACGCCGCGGCGCGAGTGTTGAAAGAAATGAATGCGGCGGGCGCCAATTTCCGCGTGCTGACTTTCTTTGGCGAGGAGTCGGTTGCCAAGCAATTGATGGTGGATGTTCCCGGATACGATCTGATCGTTGTTTCCGGCGGCTATGGGGAACCAACCTACAAACCGCAATCGATCGATGGTAGCACGACCAAAATGATCCTCACCGGAAACAAGGGGATGTATGTCGGGCTGGTTGGTTTGTACCAGAACCAACCGATGAAATATGTCCGAGTCCCATTAACGCACGAATACAAAGACGCTCCGGAAATGCGTAAGTTGATGGCCGATTACCAGCTGCAACTTGAGCAACTTGGACTGGGTGGATTGGGGCTGTCACCAAGTCCCCATCTTTCCGGCCAGAAGTTTGTCGGCACACAGGCCTGTGGGAAGTGTCATAAGACTGCGCTCAATGTCTGGGAGACGTCCGATCACGCCAAGGCCACCGAACACTTGGTGACGCCGACCGAGGGGCGTGGTGATGTGCCGCGACACTTCGACCCGGAATGTTTGAGCTGTCACGTGACCGGTTGGAATCCACAGGATTACTTGCCTTATGAATCTGGCTATCTGGATTTGAAGCAGTCGGCTCATTTGCTGGGAAATGGATGCGAGAATTGTCACGGTCCGGGTTCGGCGCATGCGGCGGCCGAGGAACCGAATTCGGGCATCGCGGATGACAAGAAGTTAAGTTTGCGAAAGTCGATGCAATTGTCGCTTGAAAGGGCAAAGGAAAAATGCATGAGTTGTCATGATCTGGATAACAGTCCGGATTTCCATGACGAGGACGCTTTCGAAGACGTCTATTGGCCGCAGGTGGAACACTACGGTGTGGATTGAGCGACATCGCAAGTCGCCGCTCTATCGTTTGGCGACGGACTGGAAGTCCGTCGTACCCTAAGCCAGGGCAAATTGCCTGAGTCACGCACAGCGTGACCTGCGCTACGCTGGTCCCTCGCTCACGCGTTCGGGTTGTGAAAAGGCGAAGCCTCACGCAAAAGTGCAGCTTCCACTCACGCGTTCGGGTTGTGAAGATGACGTGGCCCCGCCGGCATGCTGCTTTGCCACACCGGGGCGCCGTTTGGGTTATCATGCTCGGCTCGATTGTCCTTCCTGTATGCCCCACCTTAAATGATGGAGTCTTTCCATGCGCCAGCTGTTGTTCGCCTTTACGATGCTGTTGTCAGCATCACCCCAGTGTTTCGCGGAGATTCGTACGAGTGCCGTTTTCGGCGAATCGATGGTCTTGCAACGCGACAAGCCGATTCACGTTTGGGGATGGACGGAACCCGATCGCAGTGTCGAGGTATCGATCGCGGGTAATCGCGAGACGGTCAAGAGTGATCGTGTTGGGCGATTCGACGTCAAGCTTCCCGCTCTGGCTGCGGGAGGCCCCCATAAGCTGACCATCGAATCCGGAGGCGAATCGTTGACCTTTGGGGATGTACTGGTCGGTGAGGTTTGGGTGTGCAGCGGGCAATCCAACATGCAGTGGGCGGTCGGTCAAGCCAACGACGCCGATCTGGAATCTCTTTCGGCCAATTTTCCCCAGCTGCGATTGATCACGGTTCCTCAGGTCGGTACCCAAGAGGCTCAGCAAACCTTCAATGGAAAATGGGAGGCGTGCACTCCGGAGTCGGTCAAACAATTTTCGGCGGTCGGATACTTTTTTGGTCGCCAGTTGCAACAGACATTGGACGTACCGGTCGGTCTGATCGACAATTCCTGGGGTGGTTCGGCGGCTGAGGCCTGGGTCAATCGCGACGTCTTGAAATCATCCGGACAGTACGAAGAATTGTTGGCACGCTGGCGGGAGACCGAGGCGACCTATGATCACGACGCTGAGACAGCCAAATTCAAGACACGATTGGACGACTGGAAAGAAACCGGTAAAGGTGCCCGGCCGCAACCACCACGGAATCCGCTGACCGGACAACATCGTCCCGCGAACCTATACAACGGAGTGCTCCGCCCCATCATCGGATACACGATCCGGGGTGTGGTTTGGTACCAAGGGGAAACCAATGCGGGACGCGCGTATCAGTATCGCGATCTGTTCCCGACGATGATTCAAAACTGGCGAGACGAGTGGGGGCAGGATGATTTTTCGTTCTACTGGGTGCAATTGGCCGATTACCTGAAAGAAGCCGATGGGCCGACGGAAAGCTCTTGGGCAGAGTTGCGGGAAGCTCAAACGATGACAATGTCCAAGTTGCCCAATACTGGCGAAGCAGTGATCTTAAACTTGGGCGAGTCGTCGGATATCCACCCCAAGAACAAACAGGATGTCGGTAAGCGATTGGCGCGTTGGGCGTTGGCAAAGGATTACGGCTACGCGATTGAGTATCAAAGTCCGACCTATAAAGCGATGACGAAGAAGGATGGATCGATCGAGGTCGAATTTGATCACGTCGGCGGCGGTCTGGATACGTTTGACGTGCCTGCCTTGCTCGGTTTCACCATCGCGGGGGCCGACAAGAAATTCGTCGTTGCCGACGCAAAGATCACCGGCAAATCGACGATCGAGGTCTCGGCCGAAGGCGTCACCGATCCCGTCGCAGTTCGTTATGCGTGGGCGGACAACCCTGTCTGCAATGTTCAAAGCAAAGAGGGTTTGCCGATGACACCGTTCCGCACCGATGATTGGAAAGGTGTGACCGCGGACGCCAAGTGACGATACGGTAATCCAGCTGGATTGCGACCGGTGCCTGTGTTACTCTCCAACGGATGTCGTGACTTCGAACCCGAGGTCACGAATCATTTGATAGTCTTCTTCGGGAGCTTGGCCCTTTGTCGTCAAGTAATCTCCGACGAACACACTGTTGGCGACATACAGGCCTAGTGGTTGCAGGGACCGCAAATGGATCTCACGTCCGCCGGAAATTCTGAGTTCACGAGTCGGATTGACGAACCGGAACATCGCCAGGGCTCGAAGGCAATCTTGGGGGCTGAGGTCCTTCTTGCCTTCCAGCGGTGTTCCGTCAATGGAGTTCAGGAAATTCAGCGGGATCGATTGGACGCCCAGCTCTTTCAAATCGAATGCCATCGAGATGATGTCGTCATGGGATTCTCCCATGCCGATGATTCCGCCGCTGCACATTTCCATTCCCGCATCGCGAACATGTCGTAGCGTTTGAACGCGGTCGGCATAGGTATGCGTCGTACAGATTTCGGCGTAATACTCTTCGCCCGTGTTCAGATTGTGGTTGACCCGATCGACGCCGCAGGCCTTTAATCGATCGGCTTGTTCTTTGGACAGCAGGCCTAGGCATGCACAGACGTCCAAATTGTATTTCTGTTTGATTTCCGGAACGATTTCTTCGACCGCTTTCATTTCGCGTTCGTTTGGCCCGCGTGCCGAGATTACCAGACAGTACGTTTTCGCGCCTCGTTCGGCGGCCACGCGAGCGGCGTCCATCAGGGCGTCGCGTTTAAGGATGTTGTATTTCGGAACCGGGGCTTCGGAGATTTTAGATTGGCTGCAGTAATGGCAATCCTCCGGGCACAGACCGCTTTTGGCATTCATTAAAAAGTACAATTGGACTGTTTTGCCGAAGTACTTTTCTCGCAGTCGAAAACCCGCCGCCAGCAGTCGAAGCAGATCGTCGTCGGATGAGCTCAGGATCTGGTGTGCTTCGTCACGGGTTAGTTCGCCGCCGTCCAGGATCCGGTCGGCCCAAGCGTCGAAAAAGGAAGCCAGTGAGATCGATGTGTCGCCGGAGGTGGGGGAGGTCAAATCGGTCGCCATGTCAGGCCTTGTGAATCTGAAGCGGTTTGCCAAAAAACGTCAAATCGGTCACCATGTTCATCTGCAAACGGCTGATCGGCAAGCCGGGGCCCACCACCATGTCCATTGATCCGGGATCTCATTGAAAGAATATTTTGTCCGTATCGGCTCATTGGGCGAGATTCGCGTCGCTTCGGCCCTGGTTCCGTTGCAGCGGGGGCGACGGGTCGTGGTCCGATCGCCACGGGGAGTCGAAGTAGCCGAAGTGATCTCTCAGGCCCGTGATTCGATGGATAAATCGGCCGATCGTTCCCCAGCGGTCCCGGTTTCCGTCTATCGCATTGTGCGGCCGACGACGGATGCCGATGAATTATTGGTCAAGCGACTTGAGAGGTACAAGTGCGACGCGATTGAATCCTGTCGGAAGCGTCTTCGCGACTCACACTGCGACGTGACTTTGCTGGACGTCGATCAGCTCCTTGATGGAGGCACGCTGCTGATGCATTTTCTCGGCGAGATGGACGCCACATCAGAGCGGATTGCTGCGGAGGTCGCCGACCAGTACGAATCGATTGTTCGTACGCATCACCTTTCCGAGCTGCTGGCCGACGGCTGTGGCCCCGAATGTGGAACCACGGCCGGATGTGGATCCGCCTGCGCGGGCTGCTCGGGTTGTGGCGTCTGATTGCCGTCGCAACGGATCGCGGCAGCCAAGTGCGGCGATCCAGTTGAAAATTAAGGGTCCGGCTGTAGCGGAAGTCGTCAAGACTTTCGAGGATTCCTGAGTGCGGCCGAAACTCTTGACGAGTTCCGCTACCCCCAAATTTTGTCTTTGAAGTAGCGTTAGAGAATCTCGAGCAATTCGACTTCAAAAATCAGCACTTCGTTGGGGCCGATCACCGGTGGGCTCCCACGATCGCCGTATGCCATCTCGGAGGGGATGTAAAGCATCCACTTGTCACCGACCTTCATTTTTTGAAGTGCCATTTGCCAACCTTTGATGACTTGGCCGACGACAAATTCCGCGGGCTCGCCACGTTTAACGCTGCTGTCAAAAACGTTGCCGTTGATCAGCTTGCCGGTGTAGTGAACTTTTACGGTGTCGGAGGGGCCGGGGGAACCACCTTTGCCCGATTCGATGACCTTGTATTGGAGCTCGCCAACGAGTTTCTTGACGCCGTCTTCTTCAAGGTTTTTCTGCAACCATGCGTCGCCTTTCTTTTTAGCCTCAGCAAGACGCTCTTCGAATCGAGAATTCATCAAGTCCTGGAGCTTGGTTCGTATGGTTGCCAATTCTTCGTCAGAGAACTGGTTGGCTTCTGCAAAACCATCTTTCATACCGGCCGCGAATGCTTCTTTGGTGAAGTCGTCGGCCTTCAGACCCTGGCTATTCATCTGCTGGCCCATCGCAAGTCCCAGGAAGTACCCGATGGGGTCCTTTTGGGCTGGGCTGTTGGGGTCTGCGGCAGCGTCGGTTTTGTCTTGTGCGTCGGTCATCAGCGTCATCATTGAGATGGCGGTGATTACCAGCAAACAGCGATACATTGGAAGTGTCCTATGGGTGGAAGCAATCGCCGTTCATCTCAGAGGAAAGGAACGGAATTTGGACTCCAAGTCAGAGTCCTTCGACCCAGGATCATAGCAGGAACCGGCGGATTGGTAACTGCGGTCGTCCAGCTTTTCAGCCCACTCGCATTCCGCCAGCCGCCACACCCCCACGGGCGAGGAAGTCAGGCCAAACTTCGTCCGCCAGTTTTACCTCGCCTAAATGCAGTGTTTCGTTGACGTTCAGGTTGCCTTCTAGAATATGGGCAGAGTTTAACGCGTAAAAACCGGGGACACTGGTGACGATCGGTGGCAGTCGGGTGCTGTAGTTGATCGTTGACAGCGCCGCGACATATTTGGCCCTGGCGACGCGGAACGCCAAAACATCGTCACGCGAAAAATGCTCGTACATTTGTTCCAGCGTTTTCAGGCAACGTTCCTTGTAGACTTCGTCAGGCTCGTTCAAGTCATCGTGGTCATCGATCATGTACTTGGGAAGATAGACCAGGTGATTGCCGCCGAGTTCGCCGTCGGAATCCACGATCGTGGACATTTCGATGATCCCCGTCAGCGGGACCCAGGTGTCGGTGATATTCGTCACATAATAGGGGCTGATGGATCGATTCAGTAGCATCGAACCACAGACCACACCCAGATACTTGACGGCGATCAACTTCGCTTTTTCATCATCGCTTAGTTGGTCACATTGCTGGGCGATCAAGGGTGAAGCAACCGTCGAGATCACGTTGTCAAACGATTCGATTCTGCCGTCACCAAAATCGACTTCCAGTCGGCTTTCGCCGTCTTCGTTGATGCGGCGAACATGATTCACCGGGTGACCGCTCAGCAACCGAACGCCGCGATCGGACAACGATTGTGTCCAGACATCAAGAATCCTTGCGTAACCGCCGGGCACGTAACCGAACATTTCCTTTTTCGCGCCGCTGCGACGGGCCTTGTACATTCGCTGCGTGTGCGCCCAGATAAACGCCGCCGAGGTTTGGCGATAGGCGTCCCCGAGTTTCGCTTTCAATAAAGGCAGCCAGACTTTTTCAAACGCGCCTTTTCCCGACCAGCGTCTTAGCCAAGATTCGACCGACTGTTTCTCCATCGCCCGAAAGTCACGGATCTTTGACGCCAGGAAAATGGTGCCACCGAGTCGGATGCGTTCAAAGAGGGAGAGCGGTGGGAATCGCAGGAATTCCATCGTGTTGCTCATCGACATCAATCGGCCGTCGGCAAAGAAACCGGTCTTGGTTTCGACCCAGCGGATTTCGCGTTCCAACCCCAGCGATTCGAGTTGTCGCCGCAGGACGGAATCGCTGAGCAGGGTAACGTGATAGAAGCGGTCCCAGGTGACGTCGCCCAGTTCCCAGGCGCTGGTTAATCCGCCGAACTGTGGCGCGGCCTCGGCGATGGTTACGTCTTGTCCGAGTTGCGAAAGTTCGTCGGCCAGTTTCAAACCCATCACGCCCCCGCCGACGACAAGCCAGCGGGCGTTCGTTTCGGAACGTTCCTTCGCGACGTGCACGACTACTTCACTCCGACGCGATGTCGGACGAGCAATTTCAATGTCAGTCCAATCGTTTTGAAAACTTGCATCTTGCTCGCGCCGCCTTTTCGGTCATATCGCAAACGCAATGGTGCCTCGCCGAAAAGAGCCCCCTGTTTGCGAAGTTTCAACAGGATATCGGCCATGCAGGAGAATCCTTTTTCACCGACAAAATCTTCGCCGTGGTCGGCGAACCCCTGGCGGATCACCGAAGCGCGATAGGCGCGGTATCCGGACGTGTAGTCGCGGACGCCGCGAGTTGGAAACAAGATTGTAAATAAGACTCGTGCGCCGAATGACAACAGGTGACGCTCCAATGGTACGCCCACGGCACAACCACCCGATTCAAATCGCGATGCGATCACAACGTCACAGCCTTCG
>JAGQPO010000762.1 GCA_020426665.1 Planctomycetales bacterium | reverse complement strand
CGTTGGTGTACCTGCCTCGCGGGCTGGACAATTCCTCTGGCGGTCAAGTGACTGTGACAAGCGAGTCCTGGGGGCCGCTTCAGGGCCAGACCATTCACCTGTCGTTCGGTACCGGCAGCCACTTTCTGGTTCTTCGCGATCAAGTCAACGGGCAAGTCCAAGGCGCCGTCGTGCCGCTGCCCGGTGAGTTCCTGTCGGGGACACATCGCGGACGGTTTCATCCCATGGATGGCCAACTTTATGTATCCGGCATGCAAGGTTGGGGTACCTACACGCCGGACGATGGGTGTTTTGATCGTGTGCGTTTTCTTGGCGGCGAGGTTCAATTGCCGACCGGATTTCACGTCCATGAAAACGGGATCGCGATCACTTTTTCGTTGCCACTGGATGATGCCACGGCCGCTGACGCAGCAAATCACTTTGCCCAGGCGTGGAACTATCGTTACGGCCCGGGATATGGGTCCGCCGAGTTTTCAGCCAAACACCTTGGCATGCGGGGCCACGACAGCATGGCGATTCGATCGGCGCATGTGTTGCCGGGCGGCCGAACATTGTTCGTCGAAATCCCCGAGCTCCAACCTGTCAATCAACTTCACTTGCGAGTCCAATCGGCGCCGGGCCAATTCCATGAACTGTTTGTCACCGTTCACGAGTTAGACCAGCCGTTTGTCGATCTGCCGAATTATGTCGCGACAAAGAAAACCATCAGCCCGCATCCGATCCTGGCTGATCTGGCGATGGCGACACGCAGCGTTCCCAACCCATCGCGGCACTCCATTGATGGTGCCCGTGCGGTGACGATCGAGACGGGCACGAATCTGTCGTACGCTACACGATCGTTCCGCGTTCGCGCGGGCGAGCCGCTGGCCCTGACATTCGACAACCCGGATGTCGTGCCGCACAACTGGGCCTTGGCGAAACCCGGAACGCTAGAACGCGTCGGCGTTCTGGCGGATCAATCGATCTCGGATCCCGAAGCCGCATTGCACCACTATGTTCCATCCACCACGGACGTGTTGGCGTACACGGATGTGGTGTTGCCGGGCGAAAGTTTTACGATCTACTTTCATGCACCCGATCAACCCGGTCGATATCCCTATCTGTGCACGTTCCCCGGGCACTGGAAAATCATGAACGGCGAGATGGTCGTGGAACCGGGACGCTGAGCAATGGTCGCTATTGCGATAACTTGGTGATTCGTAGGTGGTGGTCGTGATGCACCGTAGCGACTCGGTCGTTGTCGGCATGGAAATCGCAGTCGCGTGCCAGCGCGGGTAATTGGAACCGGTGAATGTCTTTTTCTTGATCGTTATTGAAGAACAGCAAGAAACCGCCGCTGCTGCCGCCGCAAACTGCGATCGTGGTTGCATCGGGCAAGTTCATGATCCGCCACACCACACCACCGGGAATTCCGTCGCATACATGGCTCTTCAATAATTGCCCGTCGGCGCTGTTGAATCGCAACACCAGCGGTTCATGCACAGCGCCTAACGGATTGGTCGCTTTATGCAAACCGCCGGCCAAGAATTGGGATTGGTCGGGTGAAATGGCAATGCTTCGAACCCCGCCGAAATCAACGCGTTGGCCGCCTTCGTAGGTGTGCAGCGGTGCGGCATCAAACGTCCGCACGATTTGCTTGGTTTGCAGGTTCCATTGGTGAAGCTTTCCGGCAAGATCTCCCGTCAACAGGTGAGTTCCGTCGGGATGGAACGCGACACTATAAATGTGTTTTTCGTGCCCGCCCCACTCGGCAACTTTTTCGCCGCCGGCCATGTCCCACAATCGCACAACAAGATCGTTTCCGACGGAGGCCAATTGGTTACCATCGGGGCTGATCGCGAGGGCGCGGATCCAACCGGCGTGGGCGTCGATCGTGCGGATTGCTTGTGGCGCCGCCTCAGTGATCGACCACCAGATCAGTCGGCCATCACAGCCACCGGAGACCAGCGTGTTACCGTCGGCGGCATACTGCAGCGCCTGCACCCAACTGTCGTGCGCCTTCAAGACCACTTTCTCGCCCGATTCCAGATTCCAACGTTGCAGCGTAGAGTCCTCGGAACTGCTGGTGACCGTTTTTCCGTCAGGCGAAAACCGACACCTCAACAACGGGCGCTCGTACGCAAGGTCCTGGATGATGTGCGACTGTTTGATGTCCATTACGTCAATACATCCCAAATCGGGCTAGTCGACGGATCGGCAATCGGCAATTCACGACCGTCCACTAACAACGAATCGGTCGAATCGACGCCGACTGCTTGCAGGTATGTGTGAAACAGTTGGCCGTGATCAACCTGTCCGTCGGTCACCTCGGTTCCTTCTTCGTTGGTCGCACCAAACGTTGCCCCGCGCGCGACTTTCGCTCCGCCGATCACGACCGACCAGGCGCGCGACCAATGATCGCGTCCGTAATACAAATTGATATTCGGTGTTCTTCCGAATTCACTCAGCACGACGACCAGTGTCTGGTCGAGTAAGCCACGCTGCGCCAAGTCATCGACCAGCGTCGCAAACGGGCGATCAAATTCACCCAATTGTTCGATGTGGAAGTTGAAGTTCTCGTTGTGTGTGTCGTAGTTGCTGTGCGTCACTTGCACGAACGATACGCCGTTTTCCAACAACCGCCGGGCCAGCAAACACTGTCGCCCGAAGTCGCTGTTACCGTACCGCTGGGTTTCCGATTCAGGTTCCTTCGACAGATCAAACACGTCGCGACGTTCCATTAACCGTAACGCTTGTTCGTAACTGTAGGTGTAGGCGTCGGTGATGGCGGAACGTTGCTGTTGAAGAAAACGCTGGTCGATTTGACGTCGAAAAGCATGGCGTCTCGCTTCCGCCTGGTCTGAGATCGATTCGGGTTTGACGGAATTTTGCGGCGGTTTGTCGCCACCGAGTGCAATGCTGGAATACTTTGGTCCCAAGTAAGCCGCTTCGTTACCGCGTCCTCCGCCACCGCCGGGTGTGATCAGAATATGCCCCGGTAAACCCAGTGATTCGTCGCACAGTGACTTGGCCGCCACGGCACCGATTTGCGGGTAATCCGCTGCCGGACTTTGACGCCGGCCGGTCAACATCAAATACGTTCCTTTGCCGTGGTCGTCTTCGCTGGTGTTGACGCCCCGCATCAGACACAAATGATGCATCTGTTTTGCGGTGTAAGGCAGGAATTCGCTAATGTGAATTCCGGGAACACTGGTTGGGATGGCACGTGTCGGGCCACCCGTCTTTGTTCCTGGTTTGGGGTCCCAACTTTCCAGCTGACTTAGTCCGCCGTGCATGTTAAAGACGACGACACGCATGTCGCGTTTCTGCATTTCCTTTGCGGAAACACCGCCGGCCAGACTTCCGATTCCCGCCGCCATCATCCCGCCCAATGCGGAACCGGTTCCCATTCCGGCAGCCATCTTTCCCAGGAAACGTCGCCGGTTGACGAGATGATCTTGAGAGCGACATGCGTAGTGAGCTTTCATCAGATTAACTCTTTTGTGGTGATCGAATCATCGAACAAATCGAAACTCTGCCGACGCGAGTAGACTCCAAGCCATCTCGTGAATGATTGCGTTTCGCTGGTCACCGGCCGACGCCAATTGATCGGTCACCAAGGCGGTTTCTTCGGCTGTCGGTTGGCGGCACAAGTAGGACCAATAAAGAATCCTGGCTATTTCGGCCGGGTCCTCCGACGCGGTTGCAATTTGGGTCGGGTTTTGATTTCCGGGTCCCGCCCAACCGAAGACGCTGCCCCCGTTGGCGACGTACAGCGCCTGGTCGGCTGATGCGAAGTAGTCGTCTTGTGTTTTGTCGGGGCCGGATGCGTACAGCGAAACGTAATGGTCAGCGATCCCACGCAGTTTTTCGATCGCTTGTCGAACCGCTTGTCGTCGGCGCTGGTCCCTGATGGTTTCGTCGGCATCGGCCGGAACAGGCGATTGTTTTTCCAACTCGGCTATCTCGGTGCGGATGTACGCGTCCAGGACTCCTGTAACTCGCAGCGTACTCCAACACATCTGTTCGGCCGTTAACGGATAGAGCCCTGCGGAGTCAAATTGTCGACTGCTATCCTCTGCGACCGATGCGGCAAGTGATTCGGTTTCCGTTTGCGCGTTTTCAATTTCGCTCTGCAATTCCTTTCGTTTGTTTTCCAGGGCGGCTACATTTTGTAGGTGTTGCTGTTCAGCCGTCGTTTGGGCATCCAATTCGGACTGCTTCATTGCAAGGATCTTCGTCGCTTCATCGGCTTTTGCGTTTGCGTCGTCGACCGACGCCTGCAAACTCTCAAGCAGCTTTCGCTTTCCATCAATTTCCGAGCGCAGTGTGCTTTGGGCCGAAACCAATGTTTCCGCCTGGCTGACCAGTTTTGAAGCTTCATCCAGCGATGAAAGCGTTTGTTCCAGCTTGGCGATCACGTCACGATTTTGATCGCTCGATTCTATTGCCAGCCTTGCCGCTTGGGCTGCGGTTTGCATCGCTTGCATGGCTGTCGTAATTTCCTGCTTTTTCGATTCGACGGCGTCACGCAAGGTCGTGGTTTGTTCGTTTGCCGACGCAATTTGCTGGTCGGTCGATCGACGTGTCTGGTCCAATTGTTGTGTCTTGTCGATGGCGGCCAACCAGTCAACCATTCGCGTGGTTTGCAACCGCTCGCGTCGGGCGGAGGCGGTGGCCGAGCATGCGGCGAACCAGTCTTCCCGGGCGGCGACGTTGTTTCTGTCGGCTGTCTGTAACGATGCCTGAATCGGTTTTAGTTTTTCGACCACTTCGTTGACGCGCGTTGTCGCCTGGTCAAACGACGTGGTTGCCGCTGTCAATGCCGTCTGGGTATCGGCCGCATTTTTTTCCAGCATTGGTAACGCGCCGCGTGCGGTTTCGGCACGCTGTTTCGCGACCGCGATCGCCTGCGATAATTCGGCGTCTTCGCCACCGGCAATCGCAATCGCTTGTTCCAGATTCGCAGCCGAATCATCCAGCAGTTTGGTTCGTGATTTGTTGTCATCGAGAGCTTTTTGTGCGGCGACGGAGGCGGTGTTTGCTTCGTCACGCTTCTTTTTGCTATCGATCACCGCTGCTTCCGCCGTATCAAGTTCTGCACGCACGACGGTGCGTTCCGCCTGGGTCTTTAACCAAGCTTCGCGAGTGGATTCACAGGCGGCCAACTTGCCGGCTTCGGCCATGCTCAATGATTCGATTTGCGATTCGGTTTCAGCGATCTTGGTTGCCAAGGTTTGAAGCAACCGTCCGCGTCCCTCGGGTTCTTGGACTTCACTGGATGACTGTGCGATTCGCAACCAATCCGATGCGCCACCCCGGCGATAAGCCTGCGTCATGACCAACTGGCGAAGGAACGGCTTGATCCTCAGGTCCGATTGCAACAGTCCTTCGGAAATCAAACGATACAATTCCGGGTGGATGGGGGGATTGCTCGGTTCGATCATGTCCACCGGGTCAACCAGGCCTCGACCATAGACCAGCGCCCACAATCGATTTGCCCAGTTGGAAACAAAAGTCGGGTTTGAACGATCGGCCAATCGTTGCGCCAACTGTTCTCGCCGACTGACCTTCGGCGGTGTCGCAGCACCTGGCATCGCGTCGGCAGGCGGTTGATCCAAATAACGCTGTTCAGGCAGCAGGTACGAATCAAAGTGTTCCGGTTGTCCG
>JAGQPO010000761.1 GCA_020426665.1 Planctomycetales bacterium | reverse complement strand
CAACCCGAACGCGTGAGCGAGGGACAAGCCACCACCGGTTTTGCCTCACTTAAACTACGAATCAACACAAAATCGCAACTTCAAAAGTTACAATCCCGGTTCAACGGGCGGAAAAAGTGACCGAACCGTCCCTATCGAGCCTGAATCGACAAAACCCATAACCGGACCCTGCAGCCAATTTGTCTATGCCGACCAAAAACACTGTCGTGACTGAAAACTCTTTGCCCTACAGCTACGATCAGCTGCCCTATGCAAGTTATCCCTATGCCAACAGCCATCCCAGAAACCTGGCGGCACTCGCACAGCTTTTCGGAATGACGCCCGCCGGATTGGATCGATGTCGAGTGTTGGAGATAGGGTGTGCGGCAGGCGGAAATCTAATTCCGATGGCTGAACGCCTGCCGGACGCGACATTTGTCGGCCTTGATGCTTCAGCTCGACAAATCAGCGAAGGACAAAAAGTGATCGGCGACCTCTCGCTGGGCAACATCACACTCGCACATCAAGACATCATGGAATTTGATGCCGGTGCGGGCAAGTTTGATTATATCATTTGCCACGGCGTCTATTCGTGGGTGCCGCCTCAGGTGCAAAACAAGATCATGGATGTTTGCCGCGACCATCTCGCTGACAACGGCATCGCGTACATTAGCTACAACACCTACCCCGGCTGGTACTTGCGGCGCGGCGTTCGTGAAATGATGTCCTATCACGCATCGGGATTCAAAGACACCCAACACAAAATCGACCAATCGCGAGCCCTGGTCGACTTTCTTGCCAGCGCCGTTAAACCCCACGCCGACGCTTACGAAAAACTGCTTCACGAGGAACTAAGTATCCTGCGTTCCTCCGAAGACAGTTATATCTTCCACGAGCACCTGGAAGATCATAACGAACCGGTCTTTTTTCATGAGTTTGTCTCCCGCGCCGAATCGAGAGACCTGCGGTTTCTGTGTGAAGCGCAATTCGGCAGCATGATGGCCAACGATTATTCCGAGGAAACCCGAAAGACGTTGGCCATGATTGCTCCGGACATGATTCAAATGGAACAATACCTGGACTTCCTGCGCAATCGAAAGTTTCGTCAGACTTTGTTGTGTCACCGCGACGTCAAATTGGATCGAAATATCAAACCCGAACGTTTGCGCAACTTGTATGTGAACGCGCCTTTGATCAGAAGACTGGAAAGCGAGAGTGACGACGTGGGCGGAACCGAACGGCCGGAATACATCTTTGACCATGCCTCCGGCCAGACGCTTACGGTCGCTAATCCGATCCAGAAGTTCGCGCTCGAACACTTGGCGGAACTTTGGCCGAGTGACGAATCGATCGAACGACTTGCTGACATTGCTTTTGATCAAATCCCCGTCGAAGCCCGTCCGGAGCGCGAGGGTTGTCGCCAGGAGTTGTACGAAACATTTTTGGAACTCTTCTCGGCCAACTTGGTTTCGTTGAATGTCGGTCCGTCGGGATGTGTTCCCGGCATTGGGTCTGCGCCGCGGACCAGTCCATTGGTGCGTTACCAGGCCGAGCGTGGGAGTGCCGTGACCAACCAGCGTCATGAAACGGTTCGATTGGACGAATTCGAGCGTGAAATCGTCCAGCGGCTCGACGGATCTCAAACGATCGACGGTCTCACCGCACAACTCCTTGAGTTGAGCGTGACGCTGGAAACGGAGTCCACCGACGAAGGCGAATCGGGGCAAGCGAAAACGCCGAGTCACGACGAACTTCGATCCGTCATCGAAAACCGGCTGACGCGGCTTGCCAATACCGGTCTTCTGGTCCCCGATCGGCAGGTCGACGGCTAAATAAACCAAGAATATCAGCTGTAGGCTCCCCGACAGCCAGATTCCCAAGCACTTAAACAGTTCCCGCCGCAGAGACCCTTGCAGCGGCGCGGTTGCAGCGTAAACTGTTGTTCGCGTGGCCGGGATCGCAGACGGCTCGTGTCAAACGAGCCCCCCAAAAATCCCACCACGAAAGTCCCATCCATCGGGGCGTGGCTCAGCCTGGTA
>JAGQPO010000760.1 GCA_020426665.1 Planctomycetales bacterium | reverse complement strand
TCCCCGTAGCGGGAGATCCTCTGGATTCCGGTGATCAACTCAATTTCACATTCGCTCTCGCCGCACCGGAGTCACTGGCCGGCAGTTATCGCGTCCAGATCGACCCAACGGTTGAGGATGTAAACGGCAACAAGCTGAACCAAGACCAGGACGAGCACAACGGAGAAGTCACCCAAGACGGTTTCCGCGGTACGTTCCAGTCGGGCGCATCGACGGCTCAAAGCATCCCCTATCTCCAGGGATTTGACGTGCCTGATCTAGAGTCGCTGGCAGGATGGAGTTTCCACACTGTTGAAGGCGGGTCAATTGATTTCGATACATTGCGATATCGCTCATCGCCCCAGTCGCTACGTCTAACCGGACTGTCGTACGACCTGACACCTCAGCGAGTGGCGCTGAAACTCAACTTACAGGACCATTCTTCCGCAACCGATTTGGCGATGGACTTCTTCGCAATGCGAGGAGGAACGGTCTACGGGTCATACGTCACTCTCAGCGCCAGTGGCGACGGCGAGACCTGGATGAATGTCGGAAATTCGCTGGATCTAGTGACAGGTCAGTTCCAAAACTATTTCCTGGATCTCGATTCCGAACTCGATGCGGTGGGAATCGCGAGGGATTCGGACGTTTACCTTCGGTTCAACCACATCGGCAATGGACAAGCATTTGTGCCCCTAGAGGACCTGCGAATTGCAAACCGTGATGCCGATGGTCCGCATATCGTCTCCGTGACTCCGGCGACGCAGGTCGCTGGGCCAGTTAGCTCGATCGAAGTCATATTCAATGAACCTATCGATACAGCCACATTCACTGCCGACGACGTCCAACTGATCGGCATCAGTGGATCAGGACTCGCGTTGGACGGCGATCCTGTCGATAGCGGCGATCAGACGACATTCACGGTAAATCTCGCAACACCGCAAACCACCCTCAGCAACTACCGCCTTACCATCGGACCAGACATCTCGGATCTTGCCGGAAACCCGATGAACCAAGATCGCGATCACGTTAACGGTGAGTCTGCCGCAGATCAATTTACCAGTTCCTTTACGATCGGACCGCCGACCGCTCAAACGGTACCCTACGTCCAAGACTTTGAAGTTGCCGACATGGCTGCACTGGCGGGTTGGGAGTTCAGGGCCGATGCCTTCGGAAAGATTAGTTTGACGGCAGACAAGGGGCCCGCGTCCGGTGCAAAGCATCTTGTCTTTGACCTGACGCAAACTCGCTCGTTGCTCTCGGACTCCGCGACGTTGCTGATGGACCTTTCCGACGTGGGTTCGGTGGACGACCTAGTGCTTGATTATCGAATTCAAGCCGCGTCAATACAGTCGGGTACGAACTCAATGATGGTCAGCGTGAGCGGCGATGGCATGAACTGGACCGTGCTCTCACCGGTGATCAATGGTGTATCCAGCGGATATGTGAACCCCTATTACGATCTGTCGGGGGCACTCACGGCTGCGTCCATCGTTGCAGACAATGATGTCTACATTCGTTTTGAACACACTGCACAATCAATCGGCCGCTGGATGTCAATTGATGACGTTCGCGTGAGTCGCCGCGATCCGGTGGGACCGAGGATTGTTTCAACGAATTTACAGGAAATCATACCCCCCCCCTTCTCGGCGTTCGACGTGACACTTAGCAAACCCGTCGAAGCGGCGACCTTTGGCGCCAATGACATTGACATTGATGGCCCGTTGCAGAGCATTCCTGTTTCGTCTTCTGCAGATCCGATCGATTCCGGGGATCATCAGACTTTTACACTTGCGATAGACGAACCTCAGACCCAGCCAGGCCTGTATCGTGTTCGGATCGGTTATCAATTAGAGGATCTTGACGGAAACCCGATGAACCAGGACGGCGACCAGATCAACGGTGAATTATCGGAAGATCGGTTTTACGAAACTTTTCGAATCAATCCGACGCCAGCAGCATTTCCATATTTCCAAGGATTTGCCGACGCCTACTCTCCAGGAGTCAACTGGTATTTCGAATCCTCCGATGGGGCGAATATCAACTTTGGCCCTACAAGCCAATCCGGAAACATGCGAATGGAGAACGCCAACGCCTCTGTGGTTTCTGTCAATCAGGCAATCGCATCAATTGATCTGACCGGCCAGTCTTCGGTACGTGTTCATTTTGATGAACTCAATCGGTACGACCTGCAGTCGACCTACGACGGTGTATTCATTAGCGACGACCAGGGAGCGACGTGGTATCAGGCCGCTTCGGCACTGGACACATCGTCGGCATGGCAGGTTCAGGAGATCGATCTGGATGCCGCGGTGGCTGCCGCCTCGATGACATACAGCAACGATTTTTGGATCAAGATCCAACAAGCCAGCTACAGCGCGCCGCCTTGGGGAGGCCGCGTGTACGATAATTTCTTTGTTGAAAGCGGAACGCCGATCACGGTTTCACTCAATGTCGCAGAAACGACCGAGGGCACGGCGGATCCGGTCACACTGACTGTGTCACGGGATCCGGCCGGAGACCTAACGAATCCACTTGATTTGACGCTTTTTAGCAATGACGAAAGCGAAGCGACGATTCCGCCGACGGCAACGATTCCCTCCGGTCAGTCATCGGTTGAAATCCCCGTGACGATCATCGACGATGGCGACGTCGATGGGCCCCGCTCGCTGAAGATTTCGGCAGCGAATCTCGGGCTGGTTCCTCGATCAGCAGATCTAACCGTCTTCGACAACGAACCGGCGACCCTGACGCTGCTCGTAGATAACGCCGTCGTCAACGAGGCGACCGGGCCCAATGCGGCGACGGTGACGCTGCGGCGAAACCAAGACATTGATGTCGCACTCTCGGTCGACCTAACCTCCGACGACGAGTCCGAAATCATCGTCCCACCGACGGTCACCATCCCCGCCGGTCAAGTCGAGACAACTTTCGTTGTGTCGACGCAGAATGATTACGTGATCGACGGCACGCAGTCGGCGATGATCACCGCTTCGGCGACCGATTTTGTAATCGGCACCGTTTCGATCGACGTTGAGGACGATGATTCTCTGACTCGCAAGACGATCGGGGGACGTTTCGCAGGCACCTTGCCGGCTGATGCGTATGAAGTGTTATTTGACGTGGTCGTGCTCGCCAACACGACGCTGACAATTGAACCGGGGACGTCACTAAAATTTGATGCCGCGACGAAACTGGACGTCGGCGGTACGGTGCTTGCCCAAGGTCAAGAGGGCAGCAAGATTGTCATGACGAGTCTCAATCCTGCACCCAGTCCCGGAGATTGGACGGGTGTCGACTTCAATGCTGAACAGCAAGCTGCGTCACTCTTCGACTACGTCGAAATCATGCATGCGGTGACAGGTATGGACGTGAGTCAGATTTCCAGTCCTCGATTTTCGATTACAAACTCGGAAATTCACGACAACCTTAATCACGCGATCAATCTGGTTGCAGGGCGTAGCGACTTCATAGAGTCCAATGCCGTGTTTATCGAAAAGAATCAGATTCACGACAACGGACTTTTCGGCGTGTACATCCTGTCTGACGCGTCCAGCGGTGGTGCGACGCGCGCGAATCCCACCATTGCCGGAAATGAAATTTACGGGCATGCAAGTGCCGGAGTATTCGTTGCATCCAGATACCAGCCAATCGGCGGCCTAGCTGCAACCAGCGGAGTCGCAAATCCGATCGTCTTCGGGAATTACATTCACGACAACCAGCAAGGGATCGTCGCGGGTGTCCATGATCCGTCGGACTCGAACGGATCGGCATTCACCGCAGGTCAGTATTCTAACAACTTGATCATCAATAATGCCGGACATGGATTTGCGTTGACGCAGTCCGATGATGGGCTGCAAGCGTCGACAATTTCCAATAATACGATCGTGGGAAATGGGGGTGCAGGAATATTCCATGACCGGAATCTGGCGTTCGATCTCACGATTCGGAACAACATCGTTACAGCGAACGCAACCGGTATTGAGGCTGATTTCGCGTTCGCCCCCACGGCAGGCCGGGTCGGGTTCAACGATGTCTTTGGCAATAATGGAGGCAATTGGATCAACTATCCGGCGACGTTCGGAGTTGCAACAACGACCAACGCCAATGGTACTCCGTCGGATGATGAGTTCAATCTAAACGTCGATCCGGAATTCGAGGCGGGTACGTTGTACGAACCGGTCGACGCCTCTTTAGTCAACGATGCAGGCACCGACAACGGTGCTCCTTACAACGACTATCTTGGGGCATTGCGATATTCACCACATGATATTGGAGCATACGAACACGATCCCGTAACGAATGTCGTGACGACACTGTTGGACGAAGACGACGGTGGATTAGGACTTGGGACGGGCAATTCGCTACGGGAGATCATCAATGCTGCGAACGCGCGTCCCGTATTGGACGTCATTGCGTTTGATCCCCAACTTTTCGGCGGTACGATTATTTTGGGGGGAACACCTTTGCCTGCCCTGACCCGGGCTGTTGAAATCCGCGGTCCGGGAGCCGACGTGATCACGGTTAGTGGTGGTGGACAGTCCCGCATTTTCGACGTCGGGGCAAACGTGAATGTGACGATTTCAGGGATGACACTTCGCGATGCGGTTAATAGCGCGATCTACAGCAACGGCAAATTGACGGTACGAGATAGTGTTCTTACGTCGAATTCCGCCGGTAGCGGAGGTGCAATCTTTAGTGAGCGAAATCTCACAATAGAACGATCGACCATCAGCAATAATTCGGCAACCAGCAGTGGAGGCGGGATATTTGTTCGTGGCAGTGGCCTGATTATCGACAGCACGATTGATCACAACACGGCACAGGGAAACGGAGGCGGGATCATCAACCAGGGCACGATCACGATCATCAACAGTACGATTTCCAATAACGAAGCCGACAGCGGTGCCGGAGCAATTGAAAACTTATTTTCTAACACCATCCTGACGAATTCGACCGTGGCATTCAATCAAGGCGGAGACGTCGGCGGAATTGCTCGCGGAACGATCACATTGCACAATAGCATTGTGGCCCATAATGTTCGCGATGCGGGTCTTGCTCCCTACGACTTGACCGAAGTTGAGCCGTCAAGTTCAAACAACTTAATTGGAGACCCTGCAACGTCTGGCGGTTTGGCAAACGGCGTCAACGGAAACATCATTGGTGTTGATCCGCTACTTGCTCCCTTGGCCGATAACGGTGGTCCAACCAAGACACACGCATTGCTCAACAACAGCCTTGCGATTGACGCGGGAAATAATGATCAAGCCCTGGATCAGACCACTGGCGCATTGGAGACGGACCAGAGAGGACCGAACTTTCCAAGAATCGTCGATGGTGACCGGTCGGGCACATCAACGGTCGACATCGGAGCTTTCGAAACTCCGCCACCGCCGATCGTCCTCGGTATCGCTATCGGCGACGGAAACGAACAGCGTTCGAAGATCGACCGACTAGTCGTTCACTTTGACCAGGAAGTGCTACTGGACAACAGCGGCGGAAACCCATTCGAATTGGTGAATCTAAACTCCAATGAGTCGGTCGACGTTTCCGTCGGCGCGACCGAACCCGGTGCACCGAACACCGTCACATTGACATTCCTGCCCGGACCATCCGTTGGACCGGGCGGCGGATTGCTGGACGGCAACTACCGCTTGATGTTGAAAGCAGACCGTATCGGCACGGGCGTGATGCCACTTGACGGTGACGGCGATGGATCAGGCGGAGGCAACCATCTGTTCGGCACCAACCCCACGGACAACTTCTTTCGCTTGTTCGGAGACAGTGACGGCGATCGCGATGTCGACGGACAAGATTTCGGAAAGTTTGGCTTGAGCTTCTTGAAATCTCTCTCCGATCCGCAGTTCGATCCGATCTTTGACTTCGATGACGACGGAGACGTCGACGGCCAAGACTACGGGCGATTCGAGCGGAGCTTTCTCAACAGCATCTAGCGATCAACATTATTTTTCCTGACCATAGACCGGAGCTTTCCAATCTTTCGGAAGCCGGCCTTGAGGCCGGACGCCGTACTCACCGGCAGGAATCGGGTGATCCTGGGCCGACTCCAGCGGAAGATCGTCGGGCAGATGTTTGATTTTAAAATCCTTGTACTGGATGGTCATCGCCGGGCCCACGTGGACTTGCACTGCCAATACACCTTCCAGCGATCGCCCTTTTTCATCCAGATCAATCAGGTCCGCCGTTTGATGTCCGTCGATCCAATGTTGGTGATGATTGCCTTCGACCAAAACACGAAAATCATGCCATTGGTCTGGCGAGAACTCTTTGACCTCCATTGTTCCGACCACCCATGGTTGGCCTTGGGGATCGACGATCACTTTTTCGCCGGTGTGCGACAGAATCCGACGACCTTTTTCTTCGTACAACATTCCGTTGTAGTTGGGATTATCGGCGACGACATCGCATTGGTAGCCGGTCACCACGTCCAGCCCCAAATCGGGACGCGACGTGCCTCGGTACTGCAGCCCGCTGTTACCCCCCGCGGTCACCTTTACTTTGACTCGCAAGTCAAAATTGCGAATCGTCGATCCATTCCATGTTATGAATCGATTCATCTTCAACGATCCATCCGTCACGCCGGTCAAGACTCCATCCCGCATCGACCAATACTTTGAATCGCCCGACCAACCGTTCAAATTCTTTCCGTTCAGCAAGTTGACAAATCCGTCTTTGCCGGGCGTCACCGTGACTGCGGCCGATGCAACGGGATGTGGAACGGTTGACGCAGTAAACTTGCCGGCAAGTGGCTCCAACGGCCCGCCTAGTTCCTGGACCCGTTTGTCAGTGCGTTCCCGCATCGCGGCAAGCGTTTCGGCGTGTGCGGGGTCGCCGGCCAAGTTAACCAATTCGTCCGGGTCGTTTTTCAAATCGTGCAGAAACTCGTGGTTTCCGTGATCGATATACCGCACGTATTTGTACCGAGCGTTTCGAATTCCCTCGAACGCGGGTATCCGATTTCGCACCGCAAAATGTTCGTGAAATGATTCGCTACGCCAATCGTTTGGTTTGCCGCCCGAAATGATCGGTCGCAAACTATGGCCCTGGTACCGCTGCGGCACCTCGCCGCCGGACCAGTCGACAAACGTTGCCGGCAGATCCAAATTCAACGCGATCGCGTCGGTTACTTTGCCCTGCTGCGATGCGGGGACACGGGGGTCGGCAATGATCAACGGCACTCGAAGTGATTCTTCGTAGTGCGACCACTTTCCGGCCAAGCCCCGGTTGCCCATGTGATACCCGTTGTCTGCCGAATAGACGATAATCGTGTTTTCAGCCAACCCCGCCTTTTCAAGTTCATTCAGGAACCTGCCGATCGCATTGTCGATTCCGCTGACCATGCGATA
>JAGQPO010000759.1 GCA_020426665.1 Planctomycetales bacterium | reverse complement strand
CAGATGTTTGCAGAAATTGACAACCGGTTCGGTCGGCTGGATATCCTGGTCTGCAACGCATCGGACGGCCGCATCGGATCGTTTATGGATCTGGACGGCGAAGACTGGGACCGCGCATTTCGGACGAACGTTTCGGGGCATCACCACTGCGCCGTCAAAGCGGCACGGTTGATGCGTCAGGGTGGTGGCGGAACGATCGTCACGATGTCAGCCGTCGGCGCGAGAGGATATGTCGACGGACTGGGAAGCCAGGGCGTCGTCAAAGCGGCCGTCGAAACAATGACACGCTATCTGGCGTGTGAATTGGGCCAACACGGGATTCGCGTAAACTGCGTCGCGGGAGGCCCGGTCTATGGGGATCTGATTTCCAAATTCCCAAATGCCCAGGCGATGCAAGATCACTGGGAATCAATGTCACCCGACGGAGAACTGTGCAGTCCGCTGGATCTGGCAAACACCATTGCATTCTTGGTCGGCGACGATGCAAGAGGAATCAATGGAACCGTCTGGACGGTCGACCATGGTTTTTCGGCGATGGCAGATGGGCGTCCCATGCGTTTTGCGGGTCGACAAAGTGTGTTTTCACCACAATGAACCGTATCGGAAGTGATCAATTCGAAGGTGGACGGTGATGCCGGCTTACTTCATCACGGAGTACACGATCCACTTTGACGACACGATGGCATATGGAAGCCATCATTTCCTGACTTCGTTCAAGTTCCAGTGTGCTGCACGCGAATCTTTCTTGTTCGGTGAACATCTTTTTGATGTCGAAGGTGTTAAAGAGGAGTTGCAGCAAATTCAACTACTCACTTCCGACGCCTACTCTCGGAACCTTCGTGGAACACATCTCGGTGACCGACTTGCGATCCTGCTTTCGCTGGAAGAATGGGGACAAGCCAGCGCCAGGTTTTGTTACCGTGTGATCAACGACCACGGTGAACCCGTCTGCGCAGGGTACCAGACGCTGATTTCTGCGGATACCGAAACAGGAACCCCAGTTTCGCTTCCGCCACGCATCCGACGTGCAATGGATGGCGTCCGCCAAATCGAAGAGCGTCGCGTTGGTGACTCGTTTCGCGATTGTGTGCTTGCAGGTGGTCACAAACTGGAACCGATTTTTGGTAACGCGGAAAGAAGACTCGCCATCGAATTCCTGTCAACGCGTCATTCAATACCGGGAATCGTTTCCTCCGATCGGTTCGATTCAACGTCGCACGCTGATTCAACGTCGATCGCCGACGATCCGATTGAATCGCCACCGGCCACGGACACAAAACTCCGAGAGGCATGGGTGTTTGCCGGTCAGGGTGCATTCGACGCAGATTTATTTTGCCGGCGTGTATCGGACTATGCTCGACTGGGCGCCAAAGCGAATGACGAGATCGCCGGAGCGCGTGAGGTGACGTCGCAAATGATCGGCGGAGATGCCGAAGGACTGTTCAGCGGATCGGCCGACCGCTGCCGCAAATCGATCGCGGAGACGCCCGAAATGTTACAGGTCGGCATCCATCTGCAGAACGTCCTGGGCGCCAAATTATGGCAATCCCGCGGACACACTCCGTCTCTTTTGATGGGGCACAGTTTCGGGGAAATCGCCGCCTTTGAAATCGGCGGGTGCTTCGATTTAGTCACCGGCGTCCGCATCGTCTGTCTTCGCGCTCAAGTGATCGCCAAGTACGCTCCAAAAAATTCCGGACTTTTGGCCGTCTTGTCGGATCGCGATCGGGCCCATACCGAAGCGAGGTTGATGGAGTTGGATCAGGTCGTCGTCGCCGGGCGAAATCACCCCAAGCAAACCGTGCTTTCGGGGCCGCTGGAACAGCTTGGACGACTGCAACGCCACTTGCCGACCGTCAACATCAACTCGGTATCCGTCCCCAGCCCGACCTCCTTCCATCACCCCGCGTTGCACCTGGCAGCAGCCAAGTGGCGTGATCAACTTTCGCAACTGCGATTGGACTCTCCAAAACGTGAGATCTATTCTCCGATCGGTCGCCGATTTGTCCGAGCGGATGACGACATCGCGACGGTCTTGTCCAGCCAACTGTTGCGCCCGTTCGATCTGCAGAGTGGTGTTTCCGACGCAATCGTATACGGAGTCAATCAATTCGTAGATTGTGGTTCGACGGGATCGCTTGCAAGGTTGATCTCCGAGTCGTGCCGCGAGGGAATCACGGTATGCACTGCGACGCCGGACACGTCGATCCAACAATCCGACCGCGCGTCAATCGTTACAGAATCGAATGCATCAGGCACGTCACGTGTAACCGTCCGCCATGGAGAAGATCGCCAGTCCTGGCCAAAGGTATTTCATCCGGCGGCCAGCGATTCCGGGCCTGCGGCGATCGCGGTCGTTGGCCAGGGATGTATTTTGCCAGGCGGTGCAACCTGTCCGGAACGATTGTACGAAGCCATCATGCACCAGACCAACGGGATCGTCGATCAGCGCGACTTCGATCCCCTGTGGGCAAATGACTTCTTCTGCAAAACGCTTGTCGCGGACCGTTCGACGTCGCCGCTTGCCGGCCGAGTTGATGACGCCGATATCCGAGCACCATCTGGAATCGCGCCTGACGTATTCAATGAATTCAGCAGGACACAAAAGTTACTCTGTGTCGCCTTGGCGCCTTGCCTTGCGTCATTGCGTGAAGCGGATCGTGTGTTGTGTTTGATCGGCGCAACGGCAGACGGGTTTGAAGACCAAGACTTGATCACGTCGCTGCGATACGCAGGCATTGATTTGACGGACCAGGCGATCGACCAACAGTTGAACGTCGCACGTTTAGCAGCAATCACGCCGCATGCCGCCATCCAGGAAGTATTCGACCGCGTCGTCCGTCCCGGTTTGAAGGTGACGCTTGTCGACGCCGCTTGCGCATCATCGCTGTACACCGTTGCATTGGGAATGCAGGCGTTGGAACGCAACAAGGTCGATGCGGTGATCGCCGGTGGATGTTTTTGTCCTGGGCCCGGGAACAGTTGTCTGTTTGCCCAGTTCCACGGCACAACGTCGACAGGTTGCCGTCCGTTTGATGCAGGCGCAGACGGCGTCGTTTTTTCCGAAGGCGCCGCCCTGGTCACGCTGCGTCGCGCCGATGACGCCGATCGACTTGGTTTACCGATCGAAGGTATCATTCGCGGCATCGGACTGTCCAGCGATGGCCGGAGCCCGTCGGCCAACGTTCCGCAGTCGCGAGGACAAATTCTTTCGCTGGAGAGATGTTACAAAAACTACGGCATCGACCCAAAAACCATTCAAGCAATCGAGGGCCACGGTACATCCACCAACGTCGGCGATTCGACAGAACTGAAAACATTGCAACAGTTCTTTGCCGGCCACGTGGCCACACCAATCCCGGTTCACAGTTTGAAAGGATTACTCGGCCACGCCGGTTGGGCGGCGGGAACCGCCTCGTTGATCGCGGCGTGTGAGTATCTTCGACAGGGTGTCTTCCCAGCCCAAGCGGGACACCACCAACCCTCCGACACACTGAAAAGCTGTGTCCAAACATTGATGGTGCCGACACGACCAATCCGATTGCCAAATCCATCCGACGGAATCGCGATTGACGGATTCGGTTTTGGCGGTGCCAACGCCCACATGGTCGTTGGAAACAATTCCGCACCAGCGGCGTCGAGATCCAGAAAGTCGCTGTCGTCAACAGCGTCTAATTCAGGTGACGATGACTTAGTTTTTGTGGCGTACCACCAAATTGATCCGACGATCGACAACCATTTCGGCAAACGGTTTGATCGCACTCGAGTCAGTCTGCCCGACGGTTGTGTTGTGTTGCCACAACTGGCCGACGACATGGACATCAGCCAAACGCTGTCGGTCCTGTTGAATCAATCGATCATCAAGCAACTTGCGAACGTCGATGATGAACTTAAGCAAGTGACCGGTTTGGTGCTGGCAATGCAGGGCAAAACACAACGTGGGATCGAAGCCACCGCGCGGATCATGGCCGATCGATATCGACGGATGTTAAATGGTCTGGATGAAGCGGTCACTAAAATGGATGCCGCCAAGCGGCGTACACGACCGTCAGGACCCTATACGCTGCAGTGCATGATGCCCAACGTCGCGACCGGGCGGGCGGCGCTGCTGTTAAACCTGAACGGCCCCAACTTCGTCGTTGACGCCGGTGCGGACTCGCTAGAGGCGGCAATCACATCCGCCGATTTGTTACTTCGCGGCGGTGACAACGGCGGGACAAAGCTTGTGATCGTGTCGGCGATCGCATCAGCGGTGGAACATCGAAATGGCGATCGCCAAATCACCGTCGACAACGAATACGCTGTGGCGTTCGCGGTCACGACGCGTCGGTTTGCGAAATCAAAGGGTTGGAAGGTTCTTTCCACGGTGGACGACGCATGGAGCAAGGTCGACCCAATCGCAGATCGCCGCGCGGCTGAAAGTGAAGTTGGTCGTCAAGCCGACGCTTTATTGAGTTCGCTCGGGCGTCCAACGAATGACAGGTCATCGTCCGCGGAATTGACAAGCAGCGAAAGCGGATCGCCGCCGTCACAAGAATGTCAATTGCACGTCCCCGTCTGGGTCCGACAAGACCCGTCCCAACCGACCGGCGAGAAGACCGGAACCCCGGCGGCAAGAACTTTGTTCATCGCATCGGCCGACGACCAGTCATTGATCACTTCGCTGCTGGCCGATCTGCCGCGTCTTACGCCCGAGTTCCATCTGGCGATTGCCGGGAAGACCGCTCAACATGTCGTCAATCGCTTCGCGGATGACGGATTGATCGCCGTTGACGTTTCCTCAACCCAATCACTGTCGTCGGCTTGGGACTGCATCGACAATTTCAATCCCACCGAGATCGTTGCTGTCAGTCAAATCGAACATTGGGACCTGGACCAAACGTTGCCCCAAGTCGCTACGGACAATTCGGTTTGCGAGTTCCTGTTCCTTGCGGCACAACGCAATATCAAATCCCTACGACAAGGACGATTGGGATTGTGGGGGCTGTTTGTGGACGGCTACGACGGACGCGTGCACGCCAAATCGGGTGCGATTGCCGGTTTGTTGAAATCGATCCATCGCGAGATTCCGGAAACTCGCGTCGGTTGCATCTGCACTCGCGACATGACCGTGAGGGACGCGATCGGCAAACTGCTGGACGAACGCCGAATCCCTTCGACCGATCCCGAAATCATTTATGACGGCGCCGTTCGATTGGTACGTCGGTTGCGTGCCACGTCGACTGGTTCGACATCGACCGATCCCGCACCGAGCGATTCGTCAGCATATGCCGCCGCACCGGCACCAATGGTCAAGCTCGATCGCAATTCGGTCGTCGTTGCGACCGGAGGTGCCAAGGGAGTGACGGCGATCATGTTGGAAACGATTCTCCGTGATCATCAATGCACAGTGGTCGCGTTGGGGCGCAGCCATTTGGAATCCGGACCTGAGAACCCGGACGATGCAACAATTGAACAAGAGTATTATCGCCGTTACTTGGTAGAACATCCCGGCGCGACCGCGCGAGAGATGAAACAAAGCTTCAAGTCGACCCGCGCGAATTGGGACGCTGCTCGGCAGATCCAAGTTTTGAGTGCACTGGAGGGCAACGTCGATTACATGGTTGCCGACGTCACGGATCGTGATCAAGTCTGTGAAGCTGTAAAACAGATCGTCTCCCGTCACGGCAGAATTGATTTAGTGATTCACGGCGCCGGCATCCAACTGTCGAAAAAGTTGGAGGATCGAACGCTGGCCGAATTCCAAAATACGTATGCCACAAAAGTTCTGGGGCTGTCGAACCTGACCAACTGCGTTCGCCAGCACCTTGGTCAACCTGTCGCAACCCATCTGCTGACTTCCGCATACAGTGTCTTTGGAAATGACGGTCAACACGATTATGGCGCCGCAAATGAGACGATGGATCGTCTTTGCGAGATGTCCGCAAAGGGCGATTCAAAACCCTGGTCGAGTATCGCCTGGCTGGCCTGGGACTCGATCGGCATGACGCGGGGAAGCGAATATCGAATCCTGGCGCAGCAACGCGGACTCTCCGGAGTCAAACCAATCGTCGGACAACAACTGTTTCGCGACGTGATGTCTGGACGTACGGGCTCGGCGATCAACGTGCCACTGTCCGAATCCGAACGTGTTCGATATCAATTGAAAACAATCCCCCAGAGAACACAAACCACACCGTCGAACGGAAGGATCATCGAGGCTCCCGTGGTGCTGTCGCAAATCGATTGCTTGCCGTTCCACAAGGTGCGACAGACCCCTACGTTGCCGGGTGCCTGGATTTTGGAACGGATGGTCAACGCAGCGATGAAGCTGCTTTCCCATCACGACGCCATTACCTCTGTGACCGTACGCGACATGTCGTTCATGCGATTCGTCCGCTTTGTAAACGGCCAAGAACCCAATGTACGTGTCGTCGCCGAAGAAACCGACACGGGGTTTGCCACTTGGATGATTTGCGATGTTCTTCATCCCTCGGGCCGCGTGCTCGCCAAAGATGTCGTCTGTGCGAATGCAGATCTGAACTTTTCGACAGAAGACACTGCAGCGAGTCCGTTGATCGACCAGCCTCCGATCGCCAACGGGTTCGCCGTCGAACACTTCACACCGGATCCGTATTGCCAAGCTGACCATCGCCAAGTCGAATTGTCGGGTCCGTTCCGATGTTTGCATGAGATCAAGATCGGTGCCGAAGGTCGTAGCGCAAAATACGTCCCAAGGGATCACTTTCAATTTCCAGCGTGCATCACGACGTTGCTGCTGGATGCGGCTTGGCGGGTCGCCGCGATCGACGCGGTACGTGATCGCACGGCCCTTTTTGTACCCGTCAAAATCGACCGCATGGTGATTCCCGCCGGTCCCACGGCAGATGCAATGAACCGGACACAGTGGGAAGTAAGATCAACCACCCCATATCCATTCGGAACCGATGTCCGCTGGCGTCGAACCGAAGTGTTGGATCGCAATGGCGCGCCACGGCTGGTCGTTGAAAACGGTTTCGCGAAACGCATCGTGTGATTGACCAATCCCCATATCTCCCAACCGGATTAGATTACCAAACTTGATCTACATCCGAGAATCAAATCTCCTTACCGACTTCAACTTTTCGACACGATTGCGCCGATAGGGAAAACAGTCATTTCCATCGGTAGCCAATTCGGGGCACCGGCCGGCAACAAAGGAGTGCCCCATGCGAGGCTGCTTTTCGAGAATTCTCTATCTGTCGTTCTTTACGCTCGTGGCACTACCGTCGACTTTCGGCCCATCGGTTTTGGCCGACGGAATTCTGCGCGACGGCATCGGTGCGATTTCGACAGGGCGTGGCGGTACGAACTTGGGATTCGCCGACAATGGAAACATCATTCTTGATAACCCGGGCGGAATGGTCAACATTGACGGTCGTGGACTAACCGAGTTGGACCTGGATGTTTTCTTTACCGATTTGACATACGCGGATCCAGACAACGCCAGGACCGACGCGGCGGACTCACCGTTTCCGATGGGCCAGATCTCCTTGATTCGCAAGTCGGATGACGGCAACGTGGCGTATGGGTTCGGCGTGTTCTCACAAGCCGGTTTCTCGACCCGATACAACTTGAATGGACCATTTCCACTGGTCGGCCCGCGCGTCTACAAATCTGTAGGCGCGATGATGCGAATCTTGCCCAGTCTTTCGATCGCACTCACACCACGACTTTCCGTTGGTGCAACAATCGGTGCAGCCGTCAGCCACACAGAACTGGAAGGGCCATATTTTACTCAAGCACAAACGCCGTTTCGAGGCACACCGACGCTGCTGGATCTGCAAGCCACCGGCCCGGGACTAAGTTGGTCGGTTGGTGGCCAGTACATTCTGTCACCTGCAACGACGCTGGGTGTATCGTATCAGCATGCGACAACAATCAATGCCGATGGCACAGCTACCTTGACAGTACCGGGGCTCGGCACGTCCGGTTTTGATTTAGACATGGCGACCAAATGGCCCAGTTCGCTTGGGGTCGGATTGGCTCACCAGGCTACTCAGTGCACAACGATTGCGGCCGATGTGATTTGGACGCCGTGGTCGGACGCGAAAGACTCATACGACCTGGTGTTTAGCAATCCGTCCAACCCGGCATTCCAAGCGACGCTCGGCAACGCGTTCCCAGAAGTTTTTCCGTTGAACTGGCGAGACAGCGTCGCCGTTCGACTTGGGTTGCAACGTCAACTGAGTATCGGCGGCGTGGCGCGGGCAGGATACGTTTATCACCGCAACGTGATCCCAGAGGAAACTCTGACGCCATTTATCCAAGCAACGGTCGAACATTCCATCTCGTTCGGTTACGGATGGAAGGTCGGCGATTACGGCGTCGACCTTGGTTACCAGTTGATGGTGGGCCCCGATCAAAAAGTCGGGGCCAGCGACTTCGTAGGCGGTGATTTTGCCGGAGCGACCTCGACGACGTCGGCCCATTGGTTGCTACTAAGCCTGATCCGCCGTTTTTAGGGCCTTGTTCCAACTAAGAATTAGGGTTTCGACGGTAGCGGAAGTCG
>JAGQPO010000758.1 GCA_020426665.1 Planctomycetales bacterium | reverse complement strand
GAATGTGTTTGAATCGTGGGTGGTCGGCGATTCGCTGGTCCATTTCCGCCGGGTCGATTCCGATCACTTTCAGCCCCAGCTCCAACAAACGACCACACGCACCGCCGGGGGCGCTGCCGATTTCGACGGCGACGTCGCCCGGTGCCATTTCGAATCCGCTCCAAGTGATCGATTCGGCCGCTTTGAAATAGGCCCGGGAAATCGGTTCGTGTTGCGGCTCGATCGGCTGAACACCGCCCGGCCAGCGAGAGTGCCACTTGGCGGCAACGTGCCAGCCAACGAACCAATCTGCCGGATCGACCAACACGATGTCCAAGACACGTTCACCAGGCTGGGCGATACGATTGGGATGGTCGCTGCTGATCCAGGAACCCGAAAGCGACCCGAACACACTGTCGGCAACCAGTTTGGAGACCTCGTCAGCGCCGGGTTCAAATCCGAACTTTCCGATCGGAAGCCGGTCTCGCGGCCACACGTGAACCTGGTCAAAGGGGCGGGCAACGGGAAATGTCGATTGCAGCAATTCAGTTAGATTTTGAATCTGGGTCCCGCCGTCGGCGTTTTTCAATTGTCCGATCGAATGGCTGGCCGTTCGAATAAAAATCCCGCTCGGCAAATCGACCGCCTCGTCGTGTTTGGCGGTGACAAACCCCGGACGCGAAAACGCGAGTCGCCACCCGTCGCTGGAAATCGCATCCTTGACCTGTTGTTCAGCCCCGTTGGCGCAGCACAACATCGCAAAGGTTGGACCGACGGCGGTTTGGTTGGCGTTGGAGGTCATGGCGGCGAGCCAAATAATATTGACAGGGTGAAGTACGGAACGAACCAGCGATCGACGGGCAGTTTGTTATCGCATTGCCCAAGATTCAAGACGTGCTTTCACTCCTGGAATCAATCGAGTTGCGTTTTCGAAATAAAGCTTCCTCAGCACTTCTTCGGGCAGATCGACGCCATAGATTTGCCAAAGCCCCTGAGGCGGCGGTACTTTTTCGCTGTACGGAAATGATTCGTCGCGCGTTTCAAAAAAACGCCAGTAAAGTTGTAGTCGGGTTTCGGGCCATGGGCCGTCCGTTCCGAATAGCAATCGGTCTTGATATCGGATCAAAAAATCACGCGCCGTAAACGGTTGACGCCCCAGTTCCGCGATGCGCGAAGCCGGCTCGATCCACAGATTGGGATATTGGTCAAGCCATTGCGAAACCACCTTCAAATCTTCCGGATTGTTGGCGATGTGGGCGCCGATGAAATTCGTTTTCGGGTGTCGCGCGATGACACGGTTTCTTGCTTCCAATAATTCATCACGCGATGGAAACTGGTCGCCGAAGAAACTCCAATCGGGATGCCGACTAAGCTCCTCCCACCGTTCATTTTTTTCGTCGATCGGGTCAAAGAACGCAGCGGGATCGGCGGTGTGAATGATAATGGGTAAACCCAACTCGCCACATTTGGCCCATATCGGATCCCAACGCGAATCATCTATTTTGATCAGCGATCCGTCAGGGTTTTTGTAACGAAGTCCGAATTGCTTGAACAACTTGACTCCACTGACACCGCGCCGAGCAGCCTGCTCCAACTCCATCGCGGTCTGTTCTGCAAAACCGGGGCGGTGACAAGGCCACAATTCGGGTTGGTCGCCTGGCGCGCTGCCCTGCCAATCGATGTTGGCAAAAATCAAAAATCGATCGCGATACTTTGTCCACAGGTACTTGATGTGTCGATCCAATTGATCACCAAGTTTCCCATCCAGCGAAACGCAAACGGCGATATGATTACGGTCCATCAAATCAACAAAATCGTCGAGCGCTTGTTCGGAGTCTCGTAATCGGTAATGAAAGTGGGTGTGGACGTCGACGACCGGCATCGCCGCAGCGCTTGGGTGGTTTTCCGGGACCACCAATTTCGACGTGGGGCGGAAATTTCGCAGTAACAGTTCGCGTCCGTCACGCCCATCCAATGGACCTTCGAATGTCGCCGCCGGCGGCTCCGGAGCCTGTTGCGGCAACGTTTGAGCCATCGTCGTCCAGGGCATCCATGATCCAAATGCGAGAAAAAGAACCACCGCCCCAATGCGGCGAAACCTGCCGCAACCCGGTGCGGCCAAGCCTTGATGGGTCACAGCCGCATCGGTCGCTACAATGGACGGGAGTGATCGAAGGCGATTCATCAGTATCAAAGTTTACGAGTAAAGCGTGCAATCGCGCGAGAGTGGCGGTGTGAGCAACGAAGACCAGACGCAATATCAAACCGAAGGCGGCCGATCGAGCAGCAAGAAGCTGTCGATGCAGGCCACAACACCTCCGGCCGACGTCCCAGGTTATCGGCTGGAACGGTTTTTGGGCAGCGGCGCATTCGGCCAGGTTTGGGTGGGACGCGATTTGAACACCGGACGCCCGGTCGCGATCAAGTTTTTCCTGCACCGCGGAGGCGTTAATTGGTCCCTACTTAGCCACGAAGTCAAGAACCTGGTGCAACTGTCGGCCGATCGTCATATCGTGCAGGTATTGGAAGTCGGCTGGGACAGTGATCCGCCATTTTACGTGATGGAGCTGGTGACCGGCGGATCGCTGGAAGACGAACTGTCCGAGCGCGGCGCCATGCCGGTCTCCGATTCGGTTGACATGTTTCGAAAGATCTGTGTCGGACTAAACCATAGTCACAGCAAAGGTGTTTTGCATTGTGATTTGAAACCGGCAAACATCTTGCTCGGTGAAGATCACGAACCGCGACTGGCCGATTTTGGCCAAAGCCGGATGACTCACGACCAATCGCCGTCGCTGGGGACGTTGTTTTACATGGCCCCCGAACAGGCCGATTTGGGTTCAACGCCCAGCAGTGCTTGGGACGTCTATGCGGTCGGTGCAATCATGTACCGGATGCTGACCGGAGGTCCTCCCTATCGCGATGATTCGATCATCGACCAACTGGACACCGCCGGGTCGCTGCCGAAACGATTGCAGCGATATCGTGAATCGATCCAAAATGCCACGCCGCCGGTCCGGCACATCCAACGATCCGGAGTGGATCGCGCGCTCGCACGGATCGTTAGTCGGTGTTTGGCGGCCAACCCCGAAGACCGATTCACGAACGTCCAGGAAATCTTGGACCATTTGGATCGGCGCGCCGAAGCAAGAGCCCGACGACCACTGATGTTACTCGGGATTCTCGGGCCAATTTTATTGTTGATCGCGACCGGCATTTACGCGTCACGAACCATCGGCGAAGCCACCAAGAGCACCAGAGAGGCGTTGCGAAAAGAAGCACTCAACAGCAACGGACTGGCGGCAAAATTCGCCTCACGCACGCTGGAAACCGAACTGGAACGGTATTTTCGACTCTGCCGCGACGAGATGGACATGGTCGAATTTCGAAAGACCCTCGAATCCACACTTGCCGATCCCGACGTCAGCCGCGATCTGAAAATCATCGCCGACCAGGGGACCAGCGCGATGGCGTTGAAGATGATTGACACCCGCGAGTCACTGCTGGACCTTGAACCGCGTGTTGCACTGGACAAATACCTGGCCAAGCGGCTGGAAAAGTACACTTCGGCGCCCAGCGGCAAGCGTGTTCCACGGTTGGCGTCGATGTTTGTGACCGATGCTTCCGGGACGATCTTCGCGATTGCCTATGATCGTCCGGTCCCTCGCGATCAAAACAGCGGTGGTCGAAACTACGCCTATCGAACTTACTTTCACGGAGAAAAAAACGACCTCGCCAAAACCACACCGATCAACTCGATCAAACCGCTGGGGCACATGCAGTTGTCCGCTGCGTTCCAATCGACTGCAACGGGGTTATGGAAAGTCGCCATCAGTGCGCCGCTATACAACACCGACACCTCCGAAGATGGCTCGACCGACGCATCGCCAAAACGACCCGACGCCGTCTTTGTCATGACGATTAATCTTGGTGATTTTGAATTATTGCAGGGCGACGAAGATGCCGACCTGGTTGCGGTCTTGGTCGAGGCACGTGAAGGAGAAAAACGCGGAACACTGTTACAGCACCCGTACTTGGAATACCGTCACACCGCAGGCATTAACAATACCGGTGACGCCTACAAGGTCGACGCAAAGATGATGGACGAGTTGCTGTTGGGCGACGACGTCAACTATCGGGATCCGGTCGCTGGTGCCGAAGGTGCGGAACGATACGAGGGAAATTGGATTGCGGCGATGAAGCCGGTTTCGGTGCCCGGTGAGTCGACGTTTGGCTCAGACAGCGAAAACCAAGCCGATCTTTTGGTGCTGGTCCAATATCGGCTGGACAAAGTTTTCGCCCCCGTCGGTGTGATGGAGCAAACCCTGTTTCGCGAGGGTGCTGCGGCGCTAGTCACTATTTTGTTGGTCAGTGGGACACTTTGGTTCCTGGTCCGCCGTGTGGGTGACGAACGAGCCGTTCGCAGCCGCCGACGCGAAACAACGACAAATGATGAACCGACCGAGCCGCCGTTGCGGACTTCTGCCGAAGTCAACGGCGACACGTCGAAGCAGCCCACTCCTGGCAATTTGGCAGAGACGCAGTCAAATACAGACTAGTGCATCGTCCAGATTTAGTTTTTGGGTTGAGTCAGCTTTGTACGACGGACTTCCAGTCCGTCGATACCAACGTTTTTCGACGGACTGGAAGTCCGTCG
>JAGQPO010000757.1 GCA_020426665.1 Planctomycetales bacterium | reverse complement strand
ACAAACTTGATTTGCCGCCTAAAGTTGAAGGTGACTGGGACGACATTCCCAAAGCGGGGATCAATTATAAAACCAGTGAAAACATGAAAATGGATGTCCGTCGGCAAAAAAAAGCAGTCGGCGGATATTACGCTGCGGTTGCGTTCATGGATGCCCAAGTTGGAAAGGTGCTCGCCGCGCTGAAGTCATCGGGCCAAGAAGACAACACAATTGTTGTTTTCACCAGCGACCATGGGTATCACTTGGGCGAACACGATTTTTGGGCAAAAGTGTCGCTGCGTGACGAATCGGCCGGTGTCCCGCTGATCATTCGAGTGCCCGGAAAAAAGCCTGCTGTGTGCAACAGTTTTGTTGAACTGTTGGATTTGTATCCCACCGTTGCATCACTTTGTGGATTGGAGATCCCGAAGCACGTTCAAGGAATTGACATTTCTAAAATGTTGGACGACCCGAACCACCAGGTTCGCGAGTTTGCATTCAGTGTCGCGCCGATGCGAAAAGGTTTTTTGATCCGCGAAGATCGTTTCGCGTATATTCAATACGGGGAAGACGCCGCGGGAGGAGTGGAATTGTTTGATACTCAGGCTGACCCGAAACAGTACAACAATCTTGCCGACGACGTGAAGTACCAAAAGGTTGCCGAACGGTTGCGGTCCACGCTCGCCAAGAAACTCGCTGACCTGCGCGACAATGACTTGGCGACAGGGAAGTAGTCGTTGATCGCATCCGTGATGCAGACGTTTTGATCGCGGAGCGATCAACGACTATACGAAGCTCTCGATTAACTCCTTCTACTTTGAATCATTGGATACACAAAATGGACCGTCGAAACTTTATTGCCGGAACGTCATTGGCTGCGACCATTGCATCAATATCGACCGGTGCCTATGCCGCCGCAGGCGATAAGAAGCGACGCGTGGGATTGATCGGATGTGGGTGGTACGGCAAATGCGATCTGCTGCAACTGATGAACATCGAACCCATCGAAGTGGTTTCACTATGCGACGTCGATTCCACGATGTTAAATCAGTGCGCTGATTTGATTCAGTCGCGCCAGGTTTCCAAGAAACGTCCCAAGACATTCGGCATGTACACCGACATGCTCGCAGAAAAAGATTTGGACATCGTGTTGGTCGACACGCCCGACCATTGGCACGCATTGGCGATGATCGCAGCTGTGCAATCCGGCGCGGACGTGTATGTTCAAAAACCCACCGGTGTTGATGTCTTGGAAAGCAAGGCGATGCTGGATGCGGCTCGATCAACCGGCCAGGTCGTCCAAGTGGGAACGCAACGTCGCAGCACACCACACTTGATCGAAGCAAAGAAGCGTGTAGTCGACGAAGGGCTGCTGGGTGACGTGGCGCTGGCGGAGGTCTGTTGTTACTATCACATGCGGGCAAGGCAGAATCCACCCGACACGACTCCCCCAAAAAACCTGGACTACGAAACCTGGACGGGGCCGGCACCGATGCGACCCTACAACGAATTGGTCCACCCCAGGTCCTGGCGTGCTTTCATGGAATACGGAAACGGGATCGTCGGCGACATGTGCGTCCATATGCTGGATATGGTTCGTTGGCAGCTCGGTCTAGGCTGGCCGAAACGTATCAGCAGCAGCGGTGGCATCTATGTCGATCACGATTCAAAAGCAAATATTTCCGATACTCAATCGGCACGTTTTGAATTCGATGAATTGGACATCAATTGGACACATCGAACTTGGGGAAACGCCCCAGACCCCGAGTGGCCGTGGGCGGGAATCATCTACGGCGACAAAGGAACTTTAAAGCTGGATGTCAACAAGTACGAGTTCACGCCTCGCGGCGGCGGTAAAAAATTGACGGGCGAAAAACTGATCGAGACCGACAAGTATCCGACGGATATCACTGACCAGAAAGATTGGCAACTGGAGCTGCACGTCGCATCAGCGATACGCGGCCACATGCGAAACTTTCTGGACGCCATCGATCAACGATCGAAACCCATTGCAGATATCGAACAGGGGCATATCTCCAGTGCTTCCTGCATCATGGCAAATGTGTCGATGGAGCTTGGTCGAACAATTGAGTTTGATCCGGAAACGCACACCGCGGTGAACGACACGGAAGCGACCGAGAAACTAAAACGTGAATACAGAAAGCCCTACGTTCACCCGTCAACGGTCGATCGTCGGTGATTGCTCCGCAATCAATTCGTTAGATCGCGGAGCGATCAACGACAATCTTGGAAGTCCGTTGCACAAGTCTGATTTAGATGCTTCGTCCGAGCGAGGAATTCCATTGCATCTTCCAGCCCGCATCCAACATTTTGGCATCTGCCGCGGGCGCGGGTAGAGTTTCTTCGCTGTCGGTTTCCGGAGCGTTCAATTCCGCAGGTCCGTCGGCGGGCTCCGCTTCAGGACTTCCCGACTCAAAGCTTTTTAGTCCTGTCTTTGGCACATCGTCATAGACCGTCGGTGGCTTCAAATTCATTTGAGTCCCCGCAGACGGCTGTTCGATAATGGCACTTGATGGAGAGACCACAGGATCGGCGAACGACGAGAAACCGTGAGTGATTGCCGGGCTGAATGCGTCGTAGTACGAAAACGGAACTCGCTGGACGGTTTGACGAGGCACACAGATTGTCTCGGTGTAAGGCTCGTAGACCTGACGTGTCACCGGGCGGCGCACCGTCTGGATCACCTCTTCATATTCCGTGTACTGGACCGTTTGCGGCACCTTACGCGTTTCGTACTGAATCTTACTCGTTTGAACGGGAACCTTGCGAACCTGTTCCTCGGTCACCCAGCGTTGCTGAGTCACGGGAACTTTGCGGGTCATCGTTTTTGTGACCGGCCGCTGAACCACATACGGTACCTTTCGAACCATCGTTGTCGGGACCATTCGAGTTGATTGTACCGGGACGTTTTGCGTTACCATCTCCGTTTCCATTCGAGTGGTCTGAACGGGCACATTCTGTGTCATGATCTCAGTCTGCATCCGCTGAACTTGGACCGGCACTTGAACCTGTTCGGTCACGGGTTGATAGGAGGTCTGAGCGATCTGTTGTTGGATCAAGTTGGGGCGATAAACGTACTGAGTCTGCGCCGTCGGCGGTGTGTAATACGGTGCAATGACGTTGCCGCCGTGTACCCTGGCAAAAATTCCCAGTGGCCCTGGAGTCGCATAAAGATCGCGTTTGTACTGCAACGCGTAACCGGCCGATCCCGGCGTGACGGTCGTTTGTGGCACATAGCCACCAGCGTCAACCGTTTGATTAATAATGTTGGTTTGTGGCCGCAGCGTTGTGTATTGCTGGGTCGTCATCTGAGTTTCGACGACGGGCCGTTGCACCGAGTATTGCTGTTGATAGTAACGCGTTTCGGTCACCGGTCGCTGGACGGCGTATTGTTGTTGATAGAATTTGGTTTCCGTGACCGGACGATAGGTCGTGTACTGTTCTTCACGCTCGGCTGTTTCGGTCACGTATTCGGTTTCGGTGTACGTTTCGTCCCGGTAGCTGGTCTCCGTAACGGGTTTCCAGACGGTGAAACGTTCTTCCTTGTACGCCGTTTCCACGGTGTTCACGGGAACGGTGACGTCACGGATTTCCGTCCGCGTTTTTACAACCGGGCGATACGATTTGACCTGTTCCTCGATTGTTTCGGTTCGGTAGACGGGGCGCATCCGCTGGACCGTTTGTTGTTCCATTACCGTGGTCGGCTGCAACCGGTACGCCTGAGGGTAACAATAATCTTGGGCGGGCAACGACCCTGCCATCACACACGTGGCGGTGGCGGAAAGTACGAGAGTGCGTGGTAACAAGCGAGACATCGCGAGACGACCTTTGAAACACAAAACGGAGTGAAATTCGTCCGACGAACCGGCGCGCGGAGGCGTCGGCGCGGAATTGCTTATAAAGGTTACG
>JAGQPO010000756.1 GCA_020426665.1 Planctomycetales bacterium | reverse complement strand
GTGCAGAACCGCGTGCATGATCGGCCACTGGGGTGTTGTGCTGTTCCAACGACGTTCCGTTTCGGCAAGTGGCAATTCGATCGCCGAGGCGCGCCCGAGATCCATCTTCAATCGATCGCCTTCGACGAAAATCCGCGACCAGACGACATCACCGGGACGACTGATTCCCCGAATCGTGCTTCCACCGGCGGGAAAGTACATCGCGGGCTGGCGGAACCCCTCGGCTGCCGACCAGCCGCCAGAAAAATGACTCGCCGGCACCGCACCGCTGATCTCCAGCACCCAGACCTCTTCGTCCGTTGTTCCGCTCGGGTCCCGGTCAGACCATCGCAAATCATGAAGCGTGTTCTCGGTGGGCTGACCGAGCGATCGGTGCACTCGCTCGGTCAATAATCCGTCCAGTCCGGCGCACTCATCGACCTCATTAAAATGTGTCAACGGAACACCTGGATACAATTCACGAGAACCGTCGCGTGAAAAAACAGGCGGTCGAACTGAATCGTTCAACATGCCTTCGACTAAATCACTCGCGGGCAACAAGTCCTTCAAGCCTTGTTGATACTGAATCCCGATGCAATCACAGCCAAAGTCGTCTGCGATCCGAACCGCCGCGATGTAAGTTCGGCATTGGTCCAAAATCTGTGCGTCTGTCAAATCCGATTCGTGGACCGGTCCCGTATGAAATTTCATGCCGGCCTCGTCCAGCCAATCGCGAACCGCCTGGGCCTCCGAATCGCCGACCTGTTTACTTTCATAATACAGCGCCGATTGACTGAGTCGCTCTTTGAATACGCCGACGGGATTCAACAGATGGTCCGGAATGATTGCGTTAAACATTCCCATGCAACCTTCATCAAACACCCCCATGATCGCTTTGTCGCGGCGAAGTGTTTCGGCGATCGACTGCCCGACTTCCTTCGCTTTATGGGACGCAGCCCCTGCATCAAACGGCCGAACATGTGAGGTATCATGTTCAACGCGTCCTTCACGAAGCCATTTGCCCAGGTTCTCGTTGAACCAGTCGTCGGCAAAATCTTCGCTCCACAGCGAACTGTATTGCACACCGGCTTTGGTCAAAGATCCGTTCAGGTTCAATAATCCGACAAGGCCTGGCCATTGCCCCGACCAGTTTGCGACGGTCAAAATCGGCCCTTGATGCGTCGTCAATCCCGCCAGCACATGATGTGAGTATTGCCAGACGGCCTCAGCGACAATCAACGGACTTTTCGGGTCGATTCTTCGAAACACCTCCATCCCCTCGCGTTGCGAAGAAATAAAGCCATGTCCCCGCGACGGATCACGTTGGTGTCCACGAACGACGTTAAAACCAAATCTTTCAATCGCAGCCGTCAGTGCCGCTTCCATTTCCTGCTGCGCCGCCCAACAAACTCGATTGGCCGATTCGCGTAGATCACCTGATGCGATCAGAGTTACAGTTTGAGACATCTTGTTTCACGTAAAGAAAAAGTCGAAAGAATAAACGATATGGTAGCGGATCAAGTCATGCGATTCGTCGCCCATGCGTCGCGATAGAGTCCCGTTTGTGAATGTGAGTTATCGCAGCTGAATCATTGGTCTGTCGCAAGCTTTTGGGCCAAAGCCCGATAGCGTTGGTAAAGATCGCGATAGATACCTTGAAGTTCCAAGTTTGGACGCACGATACGCTTCTGTTCCTCTGGGACCGCGGCCATTGCGCGTGCCGCATCGGCGACGTTTGCAAAACCACTTTTCCCTTGACCCGCCGCCACCATGCCCAGCACCGCCGCGCCGACCGCCGGCCCCTGTTGTGACGGGTGAACTTCGATTTCGGATCCCAGGACGTCGGCGTAGATTTGCACAACCGCCGGATTGTGATGTGGCAATCCGCCGGTCGCTACATAACGCTGGACGGGAACACCGCCCTGGCAAAGGACGTCGACGATCCAGCGCACTCCAAACGCCGATGCCTCCAACAACGCACGGTAAAGATGTGCCGGAGTGGTTGAAAGCGTCAGACCCGTGAACGCTCCTTTGACCGAACCATCCATCAACGGTGTCCGGCAACCGTTCATCCAGTCCAAACTCATCACCCCATCGGCCCCCGCCGGCAACGCAATCGCGTCGCTGGAAATCTTCTCAAACGAATCGAGGTTTAACAACTTAAGCAGCCAAGCAAACGCGTCGCCGACGGCGGCCTGTCCCGTTTCGTAGCCAAACAATCCCGGTAAGATTCCGCCTTCGACGATTCCGGCTACTCCCGCCACCGGTTTCCCTTGGACCGCATTCAACATGTGGCAACTACTGGTCCCCATCACCATCACTAGAGTTCCCGCGCCGGCTTCGCCAACTCCCGGAACCGCCGCATGGGCGTCGATCGTGGCTGCCGCGACCGCGATGCCGGCAGGCAAGCCCAATCGGTCGGCCAGCGCCTCGCACAGCGTTCCCGCGTTCTCGCCGGGCGACAGCAATCGCCCCGGCATTTTGTCGCGAGCGGCATCAGCCAGCCTGGGATCGACGGCCAAGAAATAGTCGTCGGACGCGTAACCATCGACGGCCGACCAGAGCGCCTTGTAACCGGCCTGGCAGGTCGACCGGGGCAGATTTGCCGCATCGCCACCGACAAGCTTCCACACAAACCAATCGCCGGCTTCCAGCCAAACTTCCGCTGCCTCGGCAACTTCCGGAGCCTTGTCGATCGTCTCAAGTACTTTTGGGAAAAACCATTCCAACCCGATCGTCCCGCCGTATCGATCCATAAACGATTCACTACGTTCTTTCGCAATGTCATTCATCCGATCGGTTTGTTCAATTGCCCCGTGGTGCTTCCACAACTTGGGCCATGCGAGCGGAATGCGCGAAAACGATTCGATTTCGCAAAGTGGTGTACCGTCAATCTTCGTCGGCAACATCGTACAACTGGTGAAATCAACGCCGATCCCCACGATTCGGTCCACGTCGATTCCGGACTGTTGGATCGCAGCACGCGTGGCTGCGGCAGCCGACTCGATCCAATCGCCCGGATTCTGCAACGCAAAATGTTTAGGCAACCGCTCGCCGCTGGTCGGCAGCGTCTCGGTGATCTGACCATGCGTAAACGCATTTTCACAGATCGCCAGCTGACGTCCCGCCGAATCGACCAACACAGCCCGCGCGGATTCCGTACCAAAATCCAGCCCCAACGCGACGGGATCACCAACAACAGTCATTTCGATTCCTTCTCAACGCAGCCTTCAACTACAGAATTGTCAAACGCCGACGCACGGCGCCCGCGATAGTCTAACATCAGCGCGCGCCGCGGGTATCAGGCATCGTGATAGACGCCGATCCTATATCAACCGGCGTATGTTCTCATTGACCAGGATGGTACGCACTCTTCATTCCCGAATGGTTGATACATCTGCCGCTGACGCGCCAGCGTCAGGTTCACCCGGCAAAACACTAGAACCGAGGGCTAGTGCTACGTTCCAATTCGATTGTGCGGTAGCGGAACTCGTCAAGAGTTTCGTGGTGGAGACAGGAATTGCCGAAAGTCATGACAACTTCCGCTACCATCGAAACCCAAATTCTCTGCTGGAACAAAGGAGTAGCGATCTTCGGCTGATGCAATCTCCGGTCTATCCGCCCTGTACGTTAGGGTTGACCACACGCTCCAAAAGGATTCGGCTGGCCAAGCGTACTTTCTCCTTGTCTTCGATGTGACCGATCAGGCGGTGATAGCTATACAGAACTTTGAACAGGTGCCCGAACGCCAGCCAGTAACCGTTAGGGCTATCCTTTTCCTTCCACGGCGCGTTCCAACGTTTTTTATTTTCTTCGTCTTCCCAAAACTCGTCGCTCATGACGTCGGACAACGTACACCGGCATTCGTCCAATGGACGTTCGGCGGGATCGAACTGGGGCACCGGTTCGCCGATGTGCGCCTGATGTCCCAGTTGACCGATTTTCGTTAGCTCTGCGTAACCCAGTGATTCGAGCGTCATCAGTGCTTCGGTGTGTGTCGTCATGTGAACGAAGTTTGGACGTCTGACCGATGGGCGGCCCAACAGGGGCTTGAACCGCACAAGGCTGTCAAACAAGGCCTCGATCATTGCCTGGGTATCGGCATAGTCCTTTCGAACCTTCGGCACCGTGGGTTCCTTCGCCGCGATCTGGCCGTTGTGGCTGCACAACAGCTTGACCAGCCGAGGATCGGCCATGTGTGGGGCGTCGCGCATCGCGCGAACTGAAAGGGCGGTATAGATCACCGCATGACCATGTGCCCTCAAGCCACCTTCGACCGCCGGTTTAAGTGCGACGGGGATTTCTTCGATCAGCGACTCATCAGCCTTTAAATCTTGAAACGGAGCAAACTGGTACTTGTGTGCCTGGACCAGGGCATCCAATTGAGTTTTGATGCTGACCACCACCGCATCGCTGAAGTGATTCTCGCGGCACATGTAGTAGCCGGCCAGGACAGCGGCGCCGAGGTGCGCGTTGAACCAGCCTTTTGACCGAGCCATCCCGGTGAGGCCTTTTTCAAGATACGTCTCGTCGAGCATAAGATTTCCTGCAGCAACGTCGTCGGCCGCGCTTGCGACACCATCAAAAACGCCGGGGATCCCCAGACCGCCTATGATCCCGGCTGACAACCGGACAAACTCCCGCCGAATCATCGCGTTGTTGTTACCCGGATTCATCGTTCACCTAAAGATTGGTGGCACACGTTTCAAAACAGAGAATCGAGACACTTCTCGACAACAGCCACCATTATAGGGCGTTTCGCTGGTCATGTTGAAATCCGACCGACTTGCCAGGTTAATCGTCGGCGAACTTTTTCAATTTCCGATCCAAGGTGCTCCGTTCGATCCCCAAGATGGATGCGGCACGACTTTTGTTGCCATCGGTGTGACGCAGAACGCGTTCGATGTGTGACCTTTCCAAATCGGCCAGCGAAATTTCGACGGGCGAATTTGATGCAATCGAATCTGACTCCGCCGAACCGGCGGACATCGCCGGGGTCAGCAACAAGTGCTCGGCCTCGATCGTTGAACCTGAATTCAACACCACCGCCCGCTCGATCACGTTTCTGAGCTCACGAATGTTTCCGGGCCAACGATAATCCAACAGCATCCTTTTTGCGTCGTCGCTGATTGATGTAATCCGCCGCCCCATTTGTTCGTTGAACTGTGCCAAGAAATGTTCGGCAAGCAACAAGATGTCGTTGCCACGTTTGCGAAGTGGCGGAACGACAATTTCAACGACGTGCAATCGATAGAACAGGTCTTGGCGGAACTTACCCTCGGCGACCATTGATTGCAGATCACGGTTGGTCGCCGCGACGACACGAACGTCAACTTTGATTGCCGATTGACCACCGACGCGTTCAAAGGGATGGCCTTCTAAGACACGCAGGAACTTGGCCTGGATTTCAGCGTCCATTTCACCAATTTCATCCAGCATCAACGTTCCACCGTCGGCGGCTTCGAACTTTCCTTGTTTGCGTTCGGTGGCGCCTGTGAAAGCACCTTTCTCGTGTCCAAACAATTCGCTTTCCAACAACGACGGCGAAAGTGCGGCACAGTTCAGACAAACCAGTGGACCGCCCGAACGTGCACTGGCATGGTGCAACGCCGAAGCGACCAATTCCTTGCCGACCCCCGATTCTCCACGTACTAACACCGTTGCGCCGGTGGGTGCCGCCATCGAAATCTTTTCGATAATGTCGCGGACCGCATCACTGTTGCCGACGATTTGAACCTTGCCGCCGATTTGCTCCTGTAACACTTTGATTTGTTGCCGCGAACGCCGCAGCGACCGATCAAGTTTCCCACGCACGCGCAGATTGCGCAGCGATTCGGCCAGGATCTCGGCCACCGCGAGAGCAAACTCCAAATCCTGAGCCGCAAAGACCGTTTCCTTGTCGGTCGTCAACAAATGCAGCATGCCCAGCAATTGACCGTCACGGTCTTTGACGGGTGTCAAAATCATACTGACGGCATCGATGACGCCCTGGCTGTTTTCAGTCGCCAGTGTGCGGTCGCCTCCGACATTCCGCGCTAATATCGCCTGGCCGTCTGGCCCGATCACACTTGCAATCGCGGTATCGGCGGGTCGACGGTACGAGCTTGCCCCCAGAGCCGTGTCCTTGGATTGCCGTGTCGCGACCAGCACCATCATGGACGGCGTAATACTTCCTTCCTTGTTGCCCTGACTTCGCAACTTGTTATCAACGACAAAGGCCCCTGCACTTCGAAACGGAATCGACGTGGCCAATCGATCCAGGACCAGCTCGATCGCTTGACCGGCCGAATCGACCCCGGCCAAATCAAACGCCAATTGAAGTAACGTCGCCCGGGCACGTTCGGTCGGCAAATGCGAACCGGTTCGGACCGTCCGCGC
>JAGQPO010000755.1 GCA_020426665.1 Planctomycetales bacterium | reverse complement strand
TTTAGTCGCCGCAACGATTTAGATTCGATCCAATCGGCGACGGTTTCACTGAAGTCGGCAAAATGATCGGTTGCACGATGCGTCTCGAATGCCGCGGCATCGTCATAGGTTTCATAGAGAAAAACGATGCTCGAATCTTGCTCGTCAACAAGAACATCAAACTGGTGACAGCCTTCCTCCAAACGCACCGAATCGCTGGCTTGCTGCAGTACTCGCTGCAAAAACGAGTCGACAAATTCGGCTTTGATGTGAAACGTCACGGCAATGGCAAAGGTGGGTTTCTTCATTGTGGAAATCGCTTGTTCAATTGGTCAACTTGTTCGCCGGTCAAGAACTTTGCCGGCACTCCCCGGAACATCCAGAAAAGCTTCGCTGTCTCTTCCAATTCTTCCATGGAATAGACCGCTGCATCCAAATCACATCCGCCGACGACGGGGCCGTGATTAGCCAACAAAACGCCACGCGACGTTCGGACGGATTCTGCGACGGCATCCGCAAGTGCAGTGTCTCCGGGAGGGAAGTATGGCACCAAAGGCAGACGCCCAACACGCATCACAAAGTAGGCGGTGATCGGCGGCAAAGTGTTGTTCGGGTCGATATCCTTCAGACAGCTTACTGCGACGGCATGGGTGGAATGTAAATGAACGACGGCCCGCTCGGTACTGCGCGAACTGTAATACGCTAGATGCAGAAACGATTCCTTGGAAGGCGGTTTACCACTGATCAAGTTACCGACCGAATCAAGGCGGGATATCTCGTCGGGATCAAGCCGACCCAGGCAACAATTCGTAGGCGTCACAAGGAAACCGTCGGGCAATTTCACGCTGAGATTACCGCTGCTGCCCATCGTCAATCCGCGGTCAAACATTGATTTGCCGTGAAGGGCGATCTGTTCTCGAAGTTCGCGTTCGCTCACGAGTCACTCCCAATCGCGTCGAGGATAAAACGGTCGGAGCCGAAGTTCCCACTTTTCAAAACGAGTGACATTCCCGGTCTTTCTAAGGGATACACGCGCGGAACACCCGATGCAATTTCGGAACCAATGCGAATCCCGTGTATCCCAAGTGCATTAACGACGGCGCCGGATGTTTCGCCACCTGCGATGATCAGATTCGTGACATCCGCTTGCACCAATTGAGATGCAAGCCGCGCAAAAACCGATTCGACATATCCAGCCGACTGAGCGTCCCCCAGCCGACGGCGAAGTCCGGCAACACGCTCGGCATCAACGCCCGAGGCGATCAAAACGGGCGTGTCATCACCCAACGTGCTCCATTGCTGTTGAATCCAATTCATAGCACGATCCGATTCCAGGTCGACGTCTTCATCCACCAGTGCCAGGTCCAACGCCGGATGCTGAGCACGAAACATTGCGATTTGCAGACGAGTCGCGTCAGAGCAACTGCCCGCCAAAACGGCTGTCCGTCCGGCGGACTCAATCGGTGACACGTCACCCCAAGGCCCGTCACCGGAAAGTGCATGGTTGCGTTCCTGGTAAATCTCCTCTGCCCAATACCTTGCGATCGCGGATCCACCTGTCAACAGGCGATCGTTGCGCGTCAGATGCGCAACACGCTTCAAATCATCATCGTCGATTGCGTCTGCGATCAGATGCTGCCGGCCGACCGGTATCGCGGAGCCTCTGGCAAGTCGCCCGACCGTGCGTTTCGACTGAGCCTGCAACCAACGAACCAAACAACTGTCCGTCATCGGATTCAGTGGGTGATTCCGCATACTGCTTTCGGCAAGTAGCTGGTCACCGACAAATAAGTGTCCTTGGTAGACCGTTCTGCCGTTCTCGGGAAATGCGGGACAAAAGACGACTTGTTCGCAATTGAGCCGGTCGGCCAATGCATCGGCAACCGGCCCAATGTTCCCGCGCGGAGTGGAATCGAACGTGGAACAGTACTTAAAAAAGCATTTATCAAAACCGTGATCTTGAAGAAACGAAAGTGATCGCAGCGATTCTGCCACCGCGTCGTTTGCAGGATTCGATCGTGACTTCAGTGCGACGACAACCGCATCTGATTGATTCATCGCAATTTCGCAGGTCTCGCTCGACAGCATCTCTTTGTCGGCCACACCGAAAAATTGGACCACGCGCAAGCCCGCCCGGACCAGCATTGATGCCAAGTCGGTTGCACCGGTGTAGTCGTCTGCGATGCAGCCCATACGCGAAATCATTTCAGCACATCCTCAGTTCGCCGCGCATTGAATCCGTCGCTTTCAATCGCGATGGCCCGAACCGGGCAACCGTCTCCGCCAATGATGTTCAGCGGCAGAGCGATAAACTCAACAACATCATGTCGCAACTGGTCCAGATTCGCGAGTCCTTCGACGATCAAAATGCCACCGCGAAACAGTGTTTGATGGACCTCCGTCAGTTCGCCCATCGCGTTGACGTCGGCAACCGACGGCGGTTCGACTCCGATCATTGACACCTGTTTCTGCACCAACCATCTGGCCAGTTCGATTGAAATCCTCGGCAATGCGTCGCGATACTCGCTGGTCCCGTATCGCTTGTGCCAGTCCGTGCGTAACAACAATCGATCGCCGGGCGACACGTTACCGCCGGCTCGCTCGATATCGGCGACGCCGATCAATTGTCTGGGCTCGATCGGAGTCAAATCAATCAGGCGTGCCTGCCCCACGCACGCCGATAGAAGTTGCCGGTCGAGAGTGTCGCCGCCTGCGAGAAAGTGACACGGTGCATCCATGTGTGTTCCGGCGTGCGAATACAAAGTCAATTCGGTTGCGTTCCAACCGTCCGATTCCAACCGGCGTGCAGTGGTAATCGCAACCCCGCGCATCTCGGCCGTAATCGGCAGACTCAAATCCACGATCCGTTGCGCAGGCCGTGAATCGGAACGATTACCCGGCGCCGCGTCCGAGCGTTGCGATGCCGATCCGCCGGAAACCGAGACCGTCTTGCCGACGCGGTGAGACTGATAAGCAGCCTCGACGACACGCAATGATTTCAAATACTCATGTGGCGAAGTTTCACACTCCACTCGTCCATCAAGAACATCGAGAAAATGTTGTTGACACGCTAACACGCAATCACCCGCAAAACCTGCCTGCGAAGGTTGATAGTCGTGACGGTAGGCAGATTCCCCAAGTGGCTTGACCGTGATCTCGCCGTTTTCATTCAGCCAACAGCTACCGCGATCCGCTTCGACCAACAGTTCGCCAAACGTGTATCGAGGATCCCTTGCCAGAGATTCGTGGTAACGGTCTGCATCCCAAGTCGCAACGGCGCCGCTTTCAAAATGCAACCTCAGGTAGCAGGCATCCTCTGCCGCGATCGCCGAATTGTGTTGCCGCAACTCCGCAATACAATCAACAACTTCACCGGCCAAATATCGAAACGTATCGATGAAATGGACCCCGGTTTCGTGGACCAACAGTCGCGGCATCGAACGAAAGTACGGCTGGCGGTCTAAGTACGCGTCGTCGCCCCAGCCGTCGCCCATTCGAGTTCGCATTGAAAGGTTGACAACCCGATCACCGATCCGGCCACTCGACAGGATGCGACGAATTTCACGGTACCAAGGCTGAAAGCGAAAGTTTTCATGCACCATCACCGGGGCCGGATGCTTGGACACCGATTCAATGATTTGCTGTGCCTGGTCAAACGTGTCGCCGAGGGGTTTTTGAATGATGAATGGCTTTTCGTGTCGTTGGATCTGACGTACCAATTCGACCCGTCCGCCCGGTCCGGTCGCGATGTCAAAGAAATCCACATCATGTCGATCCACCGCGTCGTGAACGTTTCCCGTTGCGTAAGGGATTTCAAATTCCGCGGCAACCTGCCTGGCCTTTTCGATATCTCGGTCACAAACACAAACGATCTCGGCACCCGGCAAACGTCTCCATGCGTCAAGGTGAAAGCGGCTGAAATAACCGGTCCCGATCAATAATCCTCTTCTCATCACGCCGATTCCTCCGACTCGTCTGACTCATCCATCTCAAACAACAGGTTCCTCTGCTGATCGCTTGCGATTGGCATCGTCGGATCAATCGACGCCCACATCACAATGGCAACGACGCTCAACACCGAAGCCAAATAGAAGTACGGTAACGGCGATCCGGTCCATCCAAGTAGATACGGAAATGCCAAGCTTGTGACGAAGGACCCCATGTTCCCGGCCATGTTCATCGTGCCGGAAACCACTCCCGATGCTCCTCGGCCGATGTCGACACAGACACTCCATGATGGAGGTAACGTCATATCAGCGCCGAAAATACATAGGCTGAACCACAACGACGAAGCCAGTGGGGTGGACGCGTGGGCGCTGGCAACGATGCCGACCGATGCAAAACAGAAACCGGCGATCGCAGGGGCGCGTCGTGACCGCGTCCAATTTCCCGCCGCATACAAACGGTCCATCCAGAACCCCGAAACCCAGCACCCCAGTGCACCACAGATCAACGGCACCGCCGCAAACATGCTGGCCTGAATCCCGCTCAATTCATAGCGATCTTTCAGCTGTGGAAAGAACCATGTCAACGCGA
>JAGQPO010000754.1 GCA_020426665.1 Planctomycetales bacterium | reverse complement strand
CGACATGGTATTGAGTTGGATCAAGAACAATCCGTTTGGGATCGGGATTCATTGGACAAGCGGACTTGAAGTTGCGATGAGGGCGATCTCGTGGATTTGGATGTTGGCAAACCTGAAAGAGTTTTCTGGATTATCAGAAAGCGATCGTCAAGCCATCGTGCGAAGCCTCGGACAACACGCTTATTACCTTGAAAATCACTTTTCCTTCTATTCGAGCCCCTATAACCATGTGATCGGAGAGGCGGCAGGTCTTTTCCTGATTTCACGAGCATTGGAGGAGGCGAAGGACTCCTCGCGTTGGTTGCGAAGGGCGACGGACGTGTTGAACGAATTCGCGCCCAGGCAGTTCTTTCGCGATGGATTCTGCGTCGAACAAGCAATGGGTTATCACTACTTCACCTCCGGATTTCTGTTACTTGCCGAATTAGCAAACCGAAATCTCTCTGCGTCCCGACTGAACATTCGCGAATTGATCGTTCGATCGCTCACTGCCGGTGTTGCATTTTGTCAACCTGACCGGACGTGGCCCGCAATCGGAGATGTCGATTCGGCACAGTCCATTCCGGTGGCACGATCGAACTACTGGGACTTTTCGTCAACTCAACAACTGGCCGCCGTGTTGCTAGGAGAACCCGAGATTGCGTGTCCACTTCCATCCAAGTCTGATGCGGACATCAACTATCAGGTGGGAGGTGAACTTTATTGGCTACTGGGGTGCGATGGGTTAACGCATCGGAAACAGTTTACGGTGAACCGGTCTCCCGTCGCAGTGACATTCCCGGACGCCGGGTATTTTGTCGGCGGAAATGAAAGCGATCAAGTGATTTTTGATGCAGGCTGCGTCTCTGACGGGCTATTTCGCGATTCAACGCCATCCGCAGCTCATGGTCACGCGGACACGTTACAGGTGTTGTACCAATTCGATCGACAAGCTGTTCTCGTCGACAGTGGAATGCCTAACTATGCGGGTGATCCCAAGCGCGCATTTCACTATCGTTCGCAGGAAGCACACAACACACTGCGAATCGAGAAGGCAGACTTGGTTAAGTCTCGCGGTGTGCTGGACTGGTCCAACGAAGTCCAAACTCCGACTCTCCGAACTTCCTCCGACACCGATCGATGGACCGCGTGCGGAGAATTGGTCTGGCCGTCGTGTCGGGTATTGCGACATGTGATCGCGATTCCGGGGCATGGACTGTGGGTAGCCGACTGGATATCAAGCGAACAGCAGCGCACCGCGACGTGGTTTTGGCAAATGCCACTCGGGACACTTAAAGAGTCAAATCGTTCACGATCGATGCTTCGGTTCAGCGGCCCTTCCGTCAATCTACAGGTCGTTGGATCCGGCAGTTTCTTGACGTCAGAAATCTCGCACGGTGATGATAATCATCAGATGGGTTGGACCAGCCCTGGCTATGGGATCGTTAACCAAGGCACACATTGTCGCTATTCAGCTGTGGTTGAAGACACGCTTGCTGTCATGACACACATCGGACGGGACGATCTTTGTGTTGAGTTTGACATGGGCCATGATCGTTTGAATATACGTGAGCAACCCAATGGCGGCGACGTGGAGATCGTCGACGGTTTAGGTATGGGAAACTGGCACATTCGGCAACCAAGTTCGTGACGGGAATGAAACGAAGGATTTTGGTTGTGAGCAGTGCGTTCCCTTCGAACGTTGATCCGTCCAGGGGGATTTTCGTCTTTCATCGGGTCAATGCTATCGCGCAAATACCCGGAGTGTCTGTTCGTGTGATTTCGCCGACACCGTGGGCGCCTTCGATCCGATCCGTCCCCAAGTTCTCGCGGTTTAGTCAACTTCCAGCGAAAGAAGTCTTTCAAGGAATCCCTGTTTATCGGCCGCGGTACTTATTGCCACCCAAAATTGGCGGCTATGTCCATCCGCGACTGATGTACGGTTCGTTGTTAAGGGCGGCAACGAAGATACGGAAAGAGTTTGACTTTGACCTGCTGGACGCGCACTGGGTCTATCCCTGCGGAGTTGCAGCGACTCGACTCTCTCGGCAATTGAATGTCCCGGTTTGTGTAACGGGACGGGGGGAAGATATGATGCGATTCCCATCGTATCCCCTCAAGGGGCGCAGCATTCGCTGGGCGCTTCGAAATGCGGAGGTCGCCATCGGCGTCAGCCAGGAGATTTCCCAGGCCATGGTCGATAATGGGGCCTCAGTCGATCGAGTCATGACCATCGCAAATGGTGTTGATATCGATCGATTTCGCCCGTTGTCGAAGCAAACCTGCCGCGAACGACTGGGACTGCCTGCCGATCGACGCATCTTGTTGACTGTTGGAGACCAATTGGAGCTGAAAGGTTTTCACGTTGTGATCAGTGCGTTGCCGAAAATCCTGGAACAGCACCCGGATGTGGTTTACGTGGGCGTAGGTGGTCCCGGCCGTCATGGGCGTGACTTTTCGAAACAGATCAGAGAGACCATTTCGCAGTTGCGTCTTGAAGATCAGGTGCGAATGGTCGGGGCTCAATCGCACGACGAGTTGGTGCACTGGTACAATTCGGCGGACCTCTACGTGATGGCATCATCACGAGAAGGTTCTCCCAACGTATTACTCGAAGCGCTGGCCTGTGGAACCCCGGCTGTCGCGACTCCTGTCGGCGGAGCCAACGACGAACTGGTCGTCGGAAGAACAGGAGTCATCATGTCTCAGCGAACTCCAGACGCGGCGGCTGAGGCAATTTGCCAGGCATTTTCGACCAAATGGGATTGCAGCAGCATTCGTCGAATCATGGAGGATCGATCATGGGGCGATACGGCGAATCGAGTGATGGAACACATCAATTCTCTGGTGCCTTCATCGGTCAACTAAAATGACGAAACGAGTTTTATATATCTCGTGGGCAGAGTCCTGCAGCCGCAGTGATCAGACCGCTAGGGAACTGGGAGGCGTGTCGAAGATGGTCTACTTGCCTTGGCTAGGTAGTCATCCTTTGACCATTGGTCCCAAGTACTTCGGACAAACCCTGATGACTTTCTGGCATCTCGTCCGAGAACGCCCGTCCGCCGTGTTTGTGATGTCACCCCCGGTCTTTGCCGCACTACCTGCACTGCTCTGGAAATGGCTGTTTGGAATTCTCTTCGTGTTGGATTGCAACACCGAAACCTACAC
>JAGQPO010000753.1 GCA_020426665.1 Planctomycetales bacterium | reverse complement strand
CATTGTGATTTGGAATGCCCCGTCTGCATCGTCCAGAATCGACACAACTATCATATGTCCCGACAAGAATTCGTCGCGGTGTTAGATGGATTAGTGCAGAAAGAGGAATTGATCGACACCGTTAATTTGTCCGGAGGTGAACCGACGCTGCATCCGGACTTCATGGAGTTTCTGGACATCACCGGGCAATACGGTCGCTTCACGCGGGTGTCGGTTTCGACCAACGGGTTGCGGATCGCAAAGGATCTTGATTTTTGTAAACAGCTTGCCGACCGCGGCACCTATGTCAATCTGCAACTCGACGCGCTCAGCAACCAGGCGCTTCGAACCTTGCGTGGAAGCGGACGACATGACGCCGTTAAATTGCGTGCGCTCGACAATCTGGAAAAGGCCGGCGTTCGGACGACGATTGTTTCCACGGTCGCCAAAGGCGTCAACGATTCCGACATCGGTGACTGCGTGCGACTGCTGACCGAAAACGATTTTATTTTGTCGTTGATGTTTCAACCGGCGGCCTACACCGGTTACGGCGGAGGAACATTTGGGCCACACGATCCGTGTGATATCATGACAATTCCGGATATCGTTCGTGAGATTCAAACGCAAACATCCGGTGATCTGACGCGAAGCGATTTTTTTCCGCTGCCCTGTTCGCACCCCGGATGTTTTGCCCTGACGTACATGCTGAAGACCGATAACGGTTACCTTCCGTTTCCCCGCTTCATCGAGTTGGAATCGTATCTAGAAGCGATCGCCAACCGAGGAACGATTCGGCCCGACGATCGGTTCGACCGCATGCTTCGCGACACGATCGATCGGCTCTGGTCAGCGGCCGGGCAAATCCCCGACAGCGCCCGTGTGCTCAAGTCGCTAAAACGTGCGTTACGACTGTTGTATCCCGATGACCGCAGAATTGAATTGGAAAGCAGACTACGAATCGGAGAGGGGTTGGTCAAAACAATTTTCATCCATGCTTTTATGGACGAGCATACCTTCGAAGTTGACCGAATCAAAAAGTGTTGCACCCACTATGCCCTTCCCGATGGTCGATTGATGCCCGGATGCGCGTACAACATGCTGTACCGTCATCGCGACCAACGATACACGGGCGCGATAGGACAGAAACAAATCTGGAGTGCTGGTGATGAAGTCACACCGCCGACTGGCTGACAAACGCATTTTGGTCACCGGCGGATCGCGTGGGCTGGGCAGATCGCTTTGCAAAACATTTGCGTCACAGGGTGCCAACATCGCCTTCACGTATGTTCGGGACGACCGGGCTGCGGAATCGCTGCGTACCGAATGTGAGCGGTTGGGCGTAGCGGCGATCATGTCCAAGACACCGTCGACGGATTTCGATGCCATGGAGTCGCTTGCGGAACGAATCGAGTCGGACTGGGGCGGAATCGATGTGTTGGTTAACAACGCGGGGATCACTCAGATGTTTCCACTGGCAATGATCGACGAAGAAGACTGGGACCAGGTGATGGACGTCAACGTCAAAGGCGTCTTCTTGACGACCAAAGCCGTATTGCCGGGAATGATTCGCCGGCGCAGCGGCGTGATACTGAACATCGGATCGCTCGCCGGGGCTCGGATGTTGTCCGCCCCGGTACATTACTGCACCAGCAAAGCGGCGGTGAAAGGGTTCACCCAGTCGATGGCCAAGGAACTTTCAAGGCATCAGATTCGCGTACTGTGTTTGGCGCCGGGACTGCTGGACGATGGAATGGGGACCAACGTTCCGGAAACCGGATTGGCGGAGTATTTACACCATTGTTCACTCGGACGCGTGGGAACGTTGGAAGAAGCTGCAGAACTGGCGGCATTCATGGTCAGCGATGCTAACAGTTACATGAATGGGGAAACCATCATTTTGGACGGAGGAGTTTAGTGGAGCGGAAAAGGTGTGAGCTAAGAATTGTACGTATCTTAGCACGCAATGATTTCAGCAAGCGCTGGTGTCTAACCTTTACGCGATTCCCAGTCGTTGCTACGCAGCGACAGAGTGCGGCTAAAGCCTGGGCACCAACGCTTAAGCACGCGCCATTCCTATTTGTCCAAACTGTCACCTTTTCCTCGGAACATTAGAATCAATGCTTGAAGCACCGGTTCTTGTCGTTGGCGGCGGTCCTGCGGGGTTGGCCGTCGCGGCATGCTTAAGGCAATCCTCCGTCGACTTTGTCATGGTCGATCGCGACGGAACTGTCGGCGGCGCGTACCGGACGATGTACCCCGAGACGGAATTGTTGTCGCCGGCAAAGTACACGGTGCTACCCGGAATGGATGTCGGCGCCGAGGGAAAATACATTTCCGCCAGTCAATACTTTGAATACTTACACCGGTTTTCGACCAGTCATGATTTGAACCCGATTCGCGCAACGGTCGACGCGATCACTCCTGTGCCACAGGGTCTGGACGTGCAATTCCGAGGTGTCCGACAGGTGGTGCGATACAAGGTCGTCGTGCTGGCGACCGGGATCTTTGATCATCCCGTTGTTCCAGACGTCCCAGGGTTAGAAGTCGGAAGTCATTGTCCTCGCGTGATTCATTCCCGCGATTGGCAGGGACCTGAATCTTACGAAGGTCGTCGCATTCTGGTCATCGGCGCGGGCATGAGCGGAGTTGAAATCGCCGAACAGTGTGCCCAAGCCGGGTTGCAGGTATTGATCAGTTCGCGCGGCCGAATTCGATTGTGGCGACGCCGCGTCTTGGGAATCGACGTTCACCATTTTGTTCATTTGATTTCCCATCGGCTGCCACGTTGGTTCGCCGGATCTTATTGCCGCAAACTTCCGCCGCTGGGCGCTTTCGACCGTGGATTTCGCGCCGGGCTCGGCACCGGAATGATTCAACGTCCAGGTGCGGTGGTAAAATTCCAGGGTGATCGTGTTGAGTTTGTTGACGGAACGATCGAAACCGTTGATGTCGTTGTACTGGCAACGGGGTACCGATGGGCGCCGGCCTGCTTGCCGGTCGAAGCGGAAACGGGTAACACGGGGCACCCGTTGGCGGACAACGGAAGAGTCAGGGGTGTTCCGGGGCTGTATGTCATCGGTGCGCCGTGCGGCAGAATCCTGCCCAGTGAGTTCCTGCGCGGCGTGGCGTTGGACGCGCCCGTGATCGCCCGCGAGATCGCGTCGGTCATCGGACGAACAGCTTGATCGGCCGGATCAGTCTGATCGGGCAAGACCCGACCGATCCGTTCGAGTATCACTTTGGTACCAAAGAAAGATCAAACATCTCAGATGATCCGGCCGCATATTCGTAATCGATGCAGCATGTCAGCACTATACTGAGTTGTCGCCCCGGTGTTCTAGGCTTCCGTTGCACGCGACATCACAACGTCGTTCACAACAGGAAGCCCCCCTTTTGCCTTGTGACGAAAGCTGGTAACACCGCAGAAGAAGCAACCCGAACCGCCCGGACGTTCTGAGTCGAAGACGGCACGAGCCCATTACGAACGTATGCCAGCCATTGGCTGAGTGGAACCCGATGTATATTGAATCGATCGAGCTGGAAAATATTCGCACGTTTGAAACGAAAACAAAGCTTCAATTGGTGCATCCAGACAGAGTCTATCAATCGGAAGGCATCGCAGGGTCGGACGCGATGCCCGAGCCGACGCTCAACAACGTCAACTTGTTATTCGGCGACAACGCTTCTGGAAAAACAACTTTGTTGGAATCGATCGCGCTGGCTTCGTTGGGACCGACCGCTACGGATTCGCGAATTTCCCCCCGCCCACTGATCCGATTCAAGCGGGAAACGCAATCGAAGGAATCAAAGAAGACGGTCAGTTTGCGCAAGTGGGATGCAAGCATCTGCGTGGAGCTCGTGCTTCATGGCGATGAGTTCCTGGATATAGATCGAGAAAATAACAAGAGTATCGGCATCTCGGAGCTTCGCATCCGAAAACGCGGCGAGCTCGAGAGTTTCTTTTTTCATGAAGAGCGTGAACGCGACGGTAACGTGAATTGGGATCGTGCGTACGAGTCAGACAACGAGTCGTTTTTTATTGTTGCCTACGGTGCAACACGGCGAGTTGACCCGAAAGCGGCATCCGGCCAATCGATGAGCAAGAGTTCAAAATTCGGACGAGCCAACCGTGTCGAAAGCGTCATGATGGAAGGTTATCCGATGATTCCGTTGCAATCCTGGTTTCTCGATCAAAGAAGGGGAAAACGGCACGACGAAATCATCGGATTGGTAAACCAACTGCTGGGACAAGAGAGCTTCGTCTTTGATGGAGTCGAAAGTGATGACGATTTTCTTTTTTCAAAGGGAGGCATGGATATTCCGTCCAAAAGTTTGTCAGACGGCTATCGGGCTTTCCTGGGGTGGACAACCGACCTGCTCTATCACTTGGATTTCGCCTCACAACGATCAAATAAAAAGCTCAATGAAATCCCCGGAGTCGTTTTGGTGGATGAAATCGATTTGCATCTTCATCCTAAATGGCAAATGAACGTCATTAAAACGGTTGCGGAAACGTTTCCACGACTACAGTTTATTTTCACTTCGCACAGCCCGTTGATCGCAGGGACCGTTGAGTGGATGAATATCATTCATCTCAAACTTGGACAGTTGCACCGTACGATTGCCGATCAGTTCCAGGAGTCCATTCACGGGCTCGACGCGGATCAGATTCTGGTGTCAAGCCTGTTCGGTCTGGAATCAACGCGTGCCGAGCCAAAACGGGACCAGCTACGTGACCTGACCATTCGCGCTCGACGAGGAGACGACAACGCAGCCAAGCAATTGATCCAGGAGATGGCGCGCGGATTGGAGGCGAAGAAGTGATCCGTATCAAAATCGATCGCGGCGATCTTCAGGAGCGAATTGATCGACATGATCCCGGGTGGATAGACGCGGCGAAATCGAAAACCGATGCATTAGAGGCTGATCCCGCGTCGGAAGTGGCAAGCATCTGGAGTCCAATCAAAGCGGTTTTTATGGAACTGCAGCATTCAAAATGCATCTTCTGTGAAAAAGAGATCGAGAATCAGCCGATCGAACAAGACGTTGAACACTTTCGCCCCAAGAACAATGTCAAGCCGTGGAAGGTACCGGATTGGATGAAGGATGGAGAGCGTATCACGGTCAGTCAACCGGTGACTGGTTCGGAGCCCGGATACCGACTGCTTGCATACAACTTTCTGAATTACGCGGCGGCGTGCAAGACGTGCAATTCAACGCGGAAACGTGACTACTTTCCCATCGCCGGGTCAACCAGAAAATGCGGTGCAAAGAATCCTGCTCGGATGAAGACCGAAAAGGCATACCTGATCTACCCGATCAGCGACATTGACGATGACCCCGAAGATTTGATCGAGTTTCGCGGCCTGTCACCCCAGGCAAAGCTGACCACAGGTTTCGGCCGAAAGCGGGCGCTCGTCACAATTGAGTTGTTTCGGCTCGATGACACGGACGAACGACCCTATCTGTTTAAAAAACGGGCCGAGAAAATTTGGCTGTTGCATCTGTGCCTGAAACAGATCGAAGAAGGAAATGCTGCGGAGCGAGCCGATGCGCGACGCGTTGTCGATTTCCTCACCTCACCGCAAAGTGAACACACGAATTGCCTTCGTTGCTTTCACAAGCTGTGCCAGGAGGATCCCGTTGAAGCCGAGAGTATCGCTGCGGCGGCGCTGGCGTTGTGGACGAGTGTTTCACCGTGACATCCTAACGGTGACATCCCAGCAGTGCATTCGATCTGAGATTTCGGACAACCATGAATGTGACTGCCGTTCCCGAACCGCCGCCGGCACCCCTCTTTTTGGTGGACGGAATGCACGTGACCGTAGGATGCCGACGAAATCGATATCAATGCTTATGATTCCGAATCCAAATCTAACGTCGATTGTTGACCATTCTTTGGTGAATTTCTCGCGGATCGACCTAACGCGCGTCGTCCGCCGCTTTTTTCTGGATGACCATGCGTCCGCCTTCAGGTGCATCCTGCGCGTTCCGCGTTTTTATGGAGATTCCCTCATCAAAGCGGTTGGACTTTGGTTTATACTCAATTTGGATTGACATTAGCGTCAATGGCCCCTTATCTGGAACTCGCGGAATCAATGTGACGCGGAGATTTGAAACGTGAAGCCAGTTCGTCCTGCAAAACTTCCATCAACGCAGCGGTCTCGTCGCGGTCTTTCACTGCAGCGACTTGAACCACGTTACTGTTTTGATGCCGAATGGCAGAACCCCGTCAATCAATTCGATGTCAATGTCGATGGGGAAGTCGCTCCCGTCGACGCGCTCATTGTAATCAATGACTTGATTCACAATGGCAATCATGTTTTGCCCGCAAAGGAAGTTGATTACTCCGGACCGCTGCGGGATGTGAACGGAGACGGGGAATCAACCGTCATTGACGCACTGCTTGTCATCAACTCACTGATGCGGACCGACGTTGGAGATGTAGCGCCTCAGGTTCTGCTTCCCAATCAGGACGGCGAACTCGTTGACATTCGTAGTTTCGTTGGCGAGAGCGCCGTCGTGCTGTACTTTTATCCCAAGGACAATACGCCGGGTTGCACGGTCGAAGCACTGGATTTCAGCGCACGCACGGCAGAGATCGAATCGTTGGGCGCAAAGATTTTCGGTGTAAGTCTGGATGGCGTTGAAAGCCACTCAGAGTTCGCCGACACCCACACGCTGAATTTTGAAATCCTGTCCGACGCAGACCGAAAGGCAACGCTTGAATACGGAGCTTTGACGGAGACTGCCGATGGCGATCCGATCGCCAAGCGAATGACATTTATCATCGGAAAAGACGGGATCATCAAAAAGATGTTTACCGACGTCCAAGTTTCAACTCACGGTGGTGATGTGGTAGCCGCACTTCGCGACGGTATCGCCAACTGAGCACGCTCGATCGGTCGACGGGAGCAATGAACGTGCGGCTGGCCGCTAGTATTCCGCCGCAACTCAACTTTCGGGTGGGGA
>JAGQPO010000752.1 GCA_020426665.1 Planctomycetales bacterium | reverse complement strand
CGGACTCGTAAACGATGGTTGGATCCGAGGTCATGAATTTCTCAACGGGCTCAACCGAGACGCGAGCGTATCGTTCGACAACCTTTTCCAACACATCGCGTTCGGTGAAAATTCCGACCAGATGTTCTCCGTCCACTACCAGCAGGCACGAGACACCAGAATCATGCAACATCTCGACCGCTTCGCGAACCGGTGCGTGTGAATCGATTTGCAAGAATGGTTTCGATTCAATCTCGCTGACCGTCTCCTCGGACAGAGCGCGTTGCAACTCGCTCGCGTATTGAACCGGTTCGAAGTTGGATAACAGATCGTCGGGTTCAGACGGATCTACTCTGAAAAACGTATCCATCTGGTTCAGGCTCCTTCTCGGTGTAGCATCCACGGCGTGCTGCCGAGCCGCTGCACCGGGATTTGGTTGGCAAAACAGTCGCACACGTATTCCGCAATTCCGCGTTGCCCGGTCAATCCGGCCAACTCACCTTCTTCATTCGTCACGCACAAAAAACGTGCGTTTGCCCGGACCACCGCGTTCCATGCTTCCAAGATCGGATCACTCATTCGAACGACACAAAAACAAGGGTCGGCAAACTCAGAAACCGGAGTCGCATCAAGCGATGCTCCTGCAACCAGTGTGCGGATTACCGATTGCTCGGTGAAAATGCCGGTCGGGTAACAGCGATGGTCAACGATGACGGTGCACCCCAAAGAGTGAGTTCGCATCAACGCAATGGCACCGCGGATCACCGTGTGTTTGTCGATCGCGATTGCATCTCGCAATGGCAAAATGCTGACGGGATCATGTATTAGATCTTCTTTGAAGTTCATGATTCGCTGGACTGCGCCAGGTCTTATTAGAAAACGCGTAATCTACTTTTTCGATCGAGGGAAATACCCACGCTTGCGATAGCCGCAGTGTTGGGCCACTGAACCATGGTGGTTGCCAGAGTCGTTAATCAAACCTGGCGCTGTCCAGCGAGCCTCTCTCAATAGCCGCATCAGCATCGAGCGGACCGAATGACGGTTGCATCAAATACAACGACGGGTTTTCGCCACATTCTGTTCCAGGGGTCCAGCTGTTTCCTTCAGCCGATGTTGATGGCGTTGTTTCTGGCGTTATGGCGATCACGCTTACTGTGCGATGGAGGTCACGCTGCCGTGCGTTTACGCCCATTGACCGAATCTTGAGCATTAGATGCTGTTTGAGATGGCAAGCGCATCAACCACTGCTTACGCACCGTGCCGACGGAGACTGGTTCTCCACGTCGTCGCATCGAGCCGCAACATACCGGGGGGCTGACGACTTGGTTGGACGCGAGGCGAAGGCCTGCGGTGGTCCTGCGGCGTCTATGCGTCAAGCGATTGATTGGGTGCTGCTTGAGGATGGCAGTAACGAGCAGCAAACCCGGTCAATGACTCAACGCTCGGCAAGCCGAGTCTCTTTCTGGCTTTCCGCAAGTGCGTATGGACGGTGCTTGCGCTGACATCCAAAGCCAGTGCAATTTCACGCGTCGGCCGACCCTGAGCAAGCAACTCAAGGATCTCCCGTTCGCGCAGCGTCAGAGTCTTCAACTCTCTCGGAATCGTGATCGACAACATGCAAACCGCGACGTCCGGCTTTTCGAGCGGCCACATCCAAGCGCGAAAGTATTGACCACGTTTGTTCTCGAATTCCAGGGTCGCTTCTTCACGCAGGGACACGACGCGCGAAAACCATGTTTTCGCCAACTCCGCGGATTCCTTGATGAGATGCTTCCAAGCAAGATCACCGGGCTTTGCTAATGGGACATGGGCGCTCTGCCAAATGACGTAACCTCGCCAATCACAGATCGTGATATTCGTTCCTTCAAGCATCGCATCAGGCATCAGGAATAGCAGGAAATTTGTTCATCTTGCGATATTACGGACCCCATGAAACACTTAAAACAGTGTCGTCAAACCGGCAACATCAAGTGTCGTCACATTGGTCCGGGTGAGAGTGGGGCAGTCTCTCCCGGGCCTACTGTGACCTTTTTGATTGCGGCCAACAAAGGCGTCGAGTAGCACGCACTTAAGTTCCGACGAGCCCTGCACCTGGAACGTCAGTCATGGCGCGGACGAAGCGTCGTTGGACGAAGCGTTGTTGGATGTAAGGGATCTACGTCATTGAACCCCTGAAAGCGACGCGGGTTTGTGCAGATCAATCCGATGGTTAGGAATTCTGCAACGGTTATTCTGATATTGCGAATTGAAACGTCGGAGGTGTGGATTCCCAGGCGATACCTCAAGGCCAAAACAACGAGGGCAATCGCTGGTTGCTGCCGAAGGACGAACTCGCCCAAGCATCGGTCGCCCATTGGATGGATCCGTCTGTTCCGTGCAATGCGATCGCGTCGATCTCGTTCCATCCCAACACATTTGCCGAATCAAGATAGATTTTCAATCGGCGTGAATTGATCGTCTGGCTCGGCACGATCATCGACGATCCCCGGGACGAACCGACCGCTGTGGGGTCCTTTCCGCTCCAAATCTCAGTTTCTCGACCTGTGAAATCGACGCTGCAGACACGATTGACGGCCCCAGGGTTGTACGTTTCTTCGATCTGAATTTTTGCCACATCTACCGACCGCGGGAATTCAACAACCAACCATTCGACGCCGGAGTCCTGGAGTGATGAAGCCCATGCGGTTCCAAAGTCGCCTGCCCTTGGCGTGTCGGGTTGGCCAAGGACTTGTTGAATACTCCAGTTGCTTCTGGTGTTGACCGATGCAATTTGGTTGGCCAATGATTGATGGTCTTTGTACCACAGGATCAACAGTGCGCTGACCAAAGCCAACCACAGCATATCCATCAATCGGAATCGAATTCTGAATTTCCGAATCAGACTCATCCAACCAGTGGTACGCGATGACCGGGACGGCGGCGCAACATCAATCGAGGTTGACGGTTCGTCGCTGTGTGTCTGTCGTGCGTTCATTGGACGTAAGACTCGGCGGCAAATTGATTCGTCAAGCGTGTGCTGCTATCACAGGGCAAGGTTCGATAGTTGTATCCCGCTGCCTTGACGGCATCTTTGACAGCGTTGAATTCGTAAAAAGAGTCATCCCACACGGCGATCAAGACATGGAATTGGCCGGTCGCGTATTTGCGGTTCAATTGACTGGTTAATTCACCAAGGGTTTGCCGGTTGACTTCGGTTCCGCAGTGCGGTTTGGGTGTCACCCGTGTCATCACTCCACTTTTTTTGAGTACAAAAAAATCGTTTCGATTGATGCCTTCACCTGGGCCATTTTCAAGCATGTACCAACGGCCGTAGCGGAGGATGATCACCGCCTCGTCGGTCATACTAAGATTCAAAGGTCTGAATTCGACGGTTCGCTCGGTATCGGATCGAATTGCGTTGACGCGTTTCATGCGTTCGGAAACTTCGCGTTTAATCTGGTCTATTTGGGATTCATTCTCGGATTCCTTTGCGAGTTGATCTTGGAGCGCTTTCAATTCCTTTGCTTTTGAGCTTTCTGTTCTGCTGGCATGCCGACGCGCCAGCGACAAAGTCTGATCCAGCGAACGCAGTCGATCGGTTTGTGCTTTCAAGGTGCCATCTTGATCGAGTTGCTGCCGCGTCCGCTGTTGGGCCTTGATGGCGGCCTGGACCTGACGAATTTTTGCGTCTACGAGAGCCGTGCTGTCGACGGTGGCGTCGGGAACCGCTTCGATAACGGGTTCCGTTGGCGCTGTTCCTCGCGAGATGATCAACAGCGCCGCCAGCAGGGTCAAGAACATGACACCTCCGAACACGTTTGAAACGGTATCCAAAAGCAATTCCAGTGAATCTTGATCGTCATTTTCTGACCGTTTGCGACTCATTGCATCGCCTCATCATCAACCGATTCAACCGTTACATCCGCGGACTCAGTGATCAACGTCTCTTCGTCCAGCAATTCGAGGGCGATGTTGAAGCCGAGGTCTCGGAAGTCCGCCAGCAGATCGGATCCGGTTCCTCCCAATGACGGGCGCAGAACCAGGATGATCGATTTCGACTTCGTCTGTTTTTCAAGCGCCGTTTTGATCTGTGCGGCGGTTTCATACGATGGTTGTTTTCGGTCGTAGGCAACGGAGGTTACACTGGACGGATCTTGGACGTCAAATAAGTCGGCTCGAAAATCTCGCGCATCGACCACCCACATCTGGCGCGCCTGGTTCGCAGATGTCTTGAAGGCGACCAGTTTTCCGCTCTTGTGTCGCTGTTCTTCCTTTTTAAGCGACTCCAACTGGTCTTGTAGTTTTTGCCGCTTCGCCAGCATTTCCTTTCGGTCTGCGCTGACGGCTTGAGACGCAATCTGTTGCTGCAGTGATTCGGCTTGCGATTTCGCCGCTTCGGATTCTCGGATCAATTCGGCCAGTTCGGATTGAGCCTTTTCGATTTCACTTTTTGAATCACGCGATAGCGCGTCGATCAAGTCCTGGTTTTCTCGACGCAGCTGATCCAATTGCAATTCAAGGGAAACCAAGCTGTCCTTTGGATCGACGGGAGAGTCGATCTGGTTGCGCTGTTGGTCAACCTGTTGGGATTGTTGTTCTGTTTGCTGCTCTTGCAAATCTGCCGCCTGACTCGCCAATCGCAAACTCAATTGGACGACCAGCAACAACAGAGCAAACAGCATGACTCCGGCGACACCGGTGATGATGTCTTGAAATGCGAAGAGGTTGACAGCTTGTTCGCGTTTCCGGCGTCTCATGGGAAATCACTCCGGCAACGATGACACATCGATCGTTATGACTTCACCGGTTACATCGTCGTCGTCGATGATTTCGGCTTCAACGATCTGGTCGTTATCGACGGCGACGGTCGCTTGTGTCTTTCCCGGTTTGTCCGCGGAGGGGTTCGGCGTCGGTTTGTCTTTGGATTTGATTGGCCTTTTGGGACTTGATTCCTGTTGTTTGGCAGTGGGCTTGATTGCCGGCCGCGGCTTAGGAACTGGCTGTAAAGCATCGTTGCCGGGCTCGGAATGTGCGATTCGACTCAAAACCTCGCGTTGGCAAAACTCAGTGCACTCATCCAGAAACTCCTCTTCCTGTTTCTTTTGGAATGTCATTGCCATTTGAACCAGCAAGGCGGCGATCAATGCCAACAATGTCGTTTCGAAGGCGGTCGCCAACCCACCGGTGACCCCCTGAAGGGCGCCGATCAATTTCGACGGGTCTTCGGTCTGGCTGAGCACCTTTCCGAAACCTCCGATGGCAACCGAAAGTCCTGAGACCGTGCCGATGAATCCAAGGATCGGGATCGCCCAGACCAATCCGCGAATCAAATTGAAGCTGGTTTCCATGACGGATTCGTCGTGTTCGGATTGTGTCCGCAGGATCTCTCCCAGGTCAACAACGCGACTCAAGTTTCTGGCGTTTGACAACCCCACTTCGATGCGGTGCAGTAATACAAAACGTCTGGGATCATCACAAACTTCATACAATCGATGCAGTACTTCGGTCACACGATCGACCGACAAGACGAAGTCCATTTGCTCGGGCATGATTCGTAGTTGCAACGCTCGTCGCTGTAGCCGCAGCTTTGCGCGTTTGAAGAACAGGATCAACAGAGACCAATACGAAAAGAAAACGATGACCGGCGGAGTCCACGCGCGTCGGATAAACATATCAACAAACGGATTTGAACCGACGGCGATCAATGCACCGAAGGTGGTGAGAGTCAAGGCAGCGGCGATCAGCGCTGGCAATAAGCTGCCGACGCGCGTGTATCGGGCCCCGGGAAATCCGAAGCGGCGTTCGATATCGCGGCGCAGCCAGACAAGTCGATCGTTACTGACCGGCGAAGATTCCACGGTTGATCAATTCCTTGTTAGCAACGGGCGGCAATAAAGTCTTGGTCGATCAACGTGCGATCAACCGGTCGGACAAAAGTTTCCAAAATCTAAACTTGGGATGTTTGTGGCTGGCGGTTATGGAGTCGATGGCTTCATCCCCGGAACGATGCAAATCATTGCGCCACATTGTTGAGCATCAGGGTCGGTGACGATGATAGGATTTGACTCCTCTGCAGTGCCGATCCAAACCATTTTGGTTTTTCCGGTCTGGTCGTCGACAGAGAGCACATACAGGTTTTCGGAATTCGTTTCTTCCGCCAATTCCGCTTGAAACTGACTGGCACCGTGCGAAACCCATCCGACCCATCGTGGCGCCGCGGGCCGCGTGTTTCGGAACGATTTAAAGCTGCCAAGCATTTTGTCCACTCTTTGATCCCAATCCTCGAGGACGATTAATCGTTTCGCCTGTGACGATTGCTGACTCAGATCGGGATCGTCTTGATTGGGCCGCATCCAGTTGAAGTCCCATGCAAAACTTGACGCGTCAAGCGATTCCAGCCAATCCCCGAACGCATCGCGGATCGGCACACTGCCTTGTGTTGCAAGCGTTAACAGTCGGCGCATCAGTATTAATTGATAAACAGGCTGAATTTCCGGGTCGCTTTGGAAGGTTCGCAGTTCGTTAATCAATCGATAGGCGACTGGGGTAAAGTCGGTTGCGTTTGCTGAAGCGAGAATCGGCGACATTTTTTCAGCGTACTGGCTGTGTCCGGCGATCCGCACGTTGGGCAACACGTTCTCGCGGAATCGCAAACCAAAATTCTTCGTTTCGACCTGTAGCGTTGGGTCTAAGAAAACGGGAACCAGATGGGCCCTGTCTGAATCGTCGCTCGGTGGCTGGGACGAAAAGAAGGTTTGGCCGTCGGGGGCGGGATACACGTACATCCGTTTCAACAGATCGGACTGGAACTCGTCACGAAGTTGTTTGATAACGTCGTCGCAACCGGCAATGCACTGGTATCTGTCTTTCCAAGTCAACGCTATGTCGGCAAACGGATGTTCGGGACCCATCATTTCGGCTCGTTCGGCATGCGTCAACCAATCGCCGGCGATGGCACTGTCAACCGTCCTCGGTTGGCGAAAACCGCCATGTTCCATGACGGCGATCCATGCCAGCGTTGCGTTGATATTCGAAGTCGATGGAAGTCGTTGCTGCAGAAGCTTGCTGGTTGTATCGTTCGGCAACTGATGCATGAATCGTTCCAATGCGGCAACGAATCGATCCGCATCGCCGATCGATTTGGTGATCTCGCCAAGCAATTGGTCACGACCGGATTGTTGCCGTTTTCGATCGGCGGTCGCGGCAAGCATCTTTACAGTCTGTTTTGCAGCTGCGGCCAGTTCCGGATTTCCGAATTGATTGTCGGAGACAAAACGCCCCATTTCCTGTTGCAATTCAAACCGACGGGTATCACGTTCTTTCTCTGCCAAAGTGGAAGATTCGACGCTGAGAAACTGATCGACCTTTTTTTGCAAAGCTTCGAATTGAAGGGTTTGGTCGTTGGCACGTGCCGCTTCGCGACGCAATCTTTGTTCGTCTAATTTGTCAGATACCTGTGACGCTATTTCACGTTCTTCATCGCTACGGGCAAGATTGACGAGTTTGTCGACCTGTTGTGGATCAAGGTCGGCAAGGTTTTCTCGCAGCAATTCGGATGACAAACGCTTGAACTCCGCCTTCCGCTCCGCTTCACGCGTAATCGCTTGATCAACGATCTCGCGCCCACGTACAAAGGCGGTTTCTTTTTGGGTCTGTTCGTCCAACGCGTTCAGATAGACCGACGCCTGATCCCATTGTTCGGCCTGAACCAATCGATCGAATTCCGTTTGATGGTCGACCAGAGAACGCATTCGATCAAGCGTTGCCAACCCAAATCCGCCGACGACGGCCGCAAACGAGAAGATTACGCCTGCGACGACGAACAGCAACCTTCGCCGTTCGAGCATTCGTTCTGCTTGCACATACTCTGTGGCGCGATATTTCAACAACGGCGGTAAGACAGAATCACCGTCTGACGCAGCCGTCGCGTCGGCCTGTTCGGCAATGGCCAACGCTTCGGACACCTCGTCACGCGACGCTCCAGTTTCCATCGCACGTTCAAGCCGATGGACGACGGGATCGATCGTTCGCTGTATCAAAGTCAAACCTCTGGACGGTTATTGAATCTCGATCAAATCTCTTTCCATACTCAATCTGCCACTGGAACGTTCGGCGCTGCCGTCAAGACGCTCAAATAGTTCCTCTAGCTCCTTTCGCATTTTCTTCACTTCGTCGTTGGTGACTCGTTTTTCTTCTTCCGCAGTGCCCTTCATCAACGCAGTGCCCTGCATCAACGCAGTGTTCGAATCACCTTGTGATTCATCGCTTTCAATATCGCCGTCAAGTTCCTGTTGCAGATCAAAATCGACACTTGGCGGTGGCATCAGGCGGGCCACATCGAGAGCCTGTTCGAGAGCATCACCGGTCTTCCCCCAATTTTCATTGGACTGTGCTTGTTCGAGCACTTCTTTTGCCGCATCGAGTCGAGCCCGCCAATCCATTTCACCGTTTTCGTCCCGATATCGTAATTCTTCTTCACGATCCGCGATCGCTTGGGCCTGGCGTTTTTGGGCCGATGCGGACGAAGACCGACCGGGAGCCGTGCAGCTGCTGATCGCCAAAGCAAACAACGCCAACAGGAATACCGCAGCAACGACCGCGATGATCCAATGGTCATTCTTGCCGATGACTAGCTTCGAGTTTCTTGTATCAGCCACCGCCGAGAGTCCAAACTAGAAGAAGCACGAGGTTTGATACATGATAACCCGATTGCAGCACTAACCGTTTCCGCGACGCAAAATCCATGAATTCTCGACAAATTTCGCGGATTACCGCCATTCCAAGGGGTTTTGCTACCCGGGGCTGTGGTCGCCAAACGTCGCTTGTTCCTTGATGTCAATTCGTGTGCCGAACACGATTGTATTGGATCTTTATTCTTCTCTGAGTCAAATGCTGGTGTTGCCGCGAAAGAATGTGTCGGCCTCCGGCCTATTCTGTTCGCTGTTTTCGACTCCGGTGGCTGACGCCACCGGCAAGCCTTGTTTCTGCCTCCGGCCTTGTTCGCCATACCGCTGCGACCAGGCCGGAGGCCGATACACAGATTGCCGAGGCCGTGAGGCCTCGGATTCGATACGACTTGACTTTCAAGCCCAGCGGGCGACACATCACGAGCTGACTAGGTCACTTAGCCAACTCGGTAAATAGTGCTTTGTTCCAACTGAGAATTAGGGTTCCGGTGGTAG